>NZ_PNDI01000079.1:0-11065 GCF_005887465.1 Pseudoalteromonas sp. S1610
ACCAACTGAGCTAAGGGGGAAGCGTCTTGCCTTTCAACGGGGCGAAATATTAATGACCGCATAGCAAAGTGTCAACATATAAAAGATCATAAATTCAAAAAAGAGGTCTATTCGTTGTTTTTATGTGCAATCTGCGCGTTTTATAACACTATTTAAGTAAAGCGTAGTGATATTGTTTTACAAAAACAGCGTAATATTTGAATCAAGTAAGGATCTTTATCCAATAAAAGTTGCCATAAAATTTAAAAAAGTAGCTTTTAGTAATAAAAAACTGGTCTATTTCCTTTATTTTTAAAAAGACTTTATAAACGTATTTAAAATAAATACCTCACTTTTACTTTGTATCGTTAAAGTTTGTTGAACTAAATCTAAATGAAAGACGTAATAGATAGTTTCTATGTTGATTAAAATAAAATGTTTGTAGAGTTATGTGGGTTTTGTATAAAAACAGAGCAATCAAAGGGTTGGCTATTTATTCAACATAAATATGGTTTTGCATTAAATAAACAAATAATCTCGTTTTAATGAGTTACAAAACCATTTTGCGCTGTTTCCATATTGATAACGTAAAAAAACCACAACACTGTTAAATTTGCACCGGGTTGTAGCCCTTTATAAACGCGGGGTTGAATGAGTTATCCACGGTTTCTGTGGATAACTCTGTTTATTAAACTTTAAGAACATCAGCACCCCCAGCACTGTAGGGCGCTACAACGATTTCAAGTATTAAAAAGCTTTTTTTTTATATATTAAAAAACAAAGGCTTATGATTCAGCTTAGATAGCCACCTAAACGATAAATAAAATTTTTCGTGACGATAAAGCATCATCGCTAACTGTGTAATAAAGCAACAAAATCTAAAAGGTAAATGTTGCAAAAGTTACATAAATGTATTTAATTTGATTTTTGATGTGTTTGTGCAAAATTTATTTACAACAGCGTAAAAGTAATAGTTTGTAGATTAAAGGCTGATTTAGTTGTTTAGATTTAATAAAGCATGGCTTGAACTCTCCGGATGCTTTAAAATATGCCGTTCAGTAAAAGAGGCTTATTTATTTTATGCGCGCACATTCTCAATCACATACTCGCCCTGATTTACTCACTGCTCCAATCTTGCCTACGTTAAAGAAAATGACCGTTCCAATGATCTTTGGGATGATTACCCTGATGATGTTCAACATAGTTGATACTTTTTTTATTAGTTTATTGGGTACAGAGCCGCTTGCTGCAGTGAGTTTTACATTTCCTGTTACTTTTACCGTGATTAGTTTAGCAATTGGTTTAGGTATAGGGACTTCTGCGGTTATTGCAAAAGCATTAGGCAGTAACAATTTAGAAGAAGCGCGTTTTGATGCCAGTGTTTCGTTGTTGGTAGCGGTAATATTGGTATTAATTTTATCTGCTAGTGGCTATTTATTGATTGATCCAATATTTACGTTGCTTGGGGCAGGGGAGCAAGTACTCCCGCTAATTCATCAGTATATTAGTATTTGGTTTTTGGGCAGTGTGTTTTTAATTACCCCAATGATTGGTAATTCTGTACTGCGTGCGAGCGGTGATACTAAAACACCGAGTATTATTATGGGGGGGGCTGGACTTATAAATGCTGTACTCGATCCGATGCTGATTTTTGGCTTTGGTCCCATTCCCGCATTAGGCATTAAAGGGGCTGCTATTGCCAGTGTTATAGCTTGGGCAGTTGGAGTGGCGATTATTTTATACATATTAATTGCTAAAAAGCAGTTACTTAGTTTAAAAGCGGGCAAACAAACTGTTATTGGTGCAATTCGTAAAATTTTAAAAATTGGTTTACCGGCAGCGGGTGCTAACATGCTCACCCCAGTTGCTATGGCGGTAATGACTGCATTGGTTGCTCATCATGGTCCCGAAGCCGTGGCTGCTTTTGGAGTAGGGAGTCGAATAGAATCAATAGCGAGTTTAGTGGTATTAGCCTTGTCGATGACCTTGCCACCTTTTATTAGCCAAAACTTTGGAGCGAGTCATTTTTCTCGCGTAAAAGATGCCTACCTAGGTACGCTCAAGTTTGTAATGTTGTGGCAGTTCATTATCTATATTATTTTAATTATTTTTTCAGGCGTCATTAGTGAAATATTTGGTAAAGAGCAAGCGGTTGTTGATGTCATCAAGTTGTTTATTTATACCATTCCTTTAAGTTATGGTTTGCAAGGAGTGATCATTTTATCAAACTCCTCGTTTAACGCTTTACACAAACCCATGAACGCCTTAGTTTTAAGCGTTATTCGATTGTTTGTTTTTTATATTCCCTTTGCGTATATCGGGAACGAACTTGCAGGCTTAATCGGCTTGTTTATTGGCGCGGCCATTGGTAATTTATTTACAGCACTTGTAGCCTACAGGTGGTTTATGAAAGAAATTGAAGCGTTAAGCAGTCAAGCATTACAGGAGTGTAGTCATTGAGCGATCATTTTCAGCTAGTATCAAAATTTAAACCCGCAGGGGATCAGCCAACCGCTATTGCTCAGTTGTGTGAAGGCTTAGAAGCCGGACTGGCCCAGCAAACCTTATTAGGCGCAACGGGAACAGGTAAAACGTTCACTATGGCTAACATTATTAGTGATTTAAACCGGCCAACTATTATTATGGCGCATAATAAAACCTTAGCGGCGCAATTGTATGGCGAAATGAAAGAATTTTTTCCACACAATGCGGTTGAATACTTTGTATCTTACTACGATTACTACCAACCTGAAGCCTATGTGGTAGCCAGCGACACCTTTATCGAAAAAGACGCATCTATTAATGAGCACATAGAGCAAATGCGACTCAGCGCCACCAAAGCGCTTTTAGAGCGACGCGATACCATCATCGTTGCGTCAGTATCGGCAATTTATGGTTTGGGCGATCCTGACTCATACATGAAAATGATGCTGCTTTTAAAAGTGGGTGAAAAGGTCGACCAACGTGACATGCTGCGCCGTCTTGCAGAGCTACAATATACGCGAAACGATATTGATTTTAGTCGCGGTACATACCGCGTTCGTGGTGAAGTAGTTGATATATTTCCAGCTGAATCAGACACCTATGCAGTGCGTGTAGAAATGTTTGATGACGAAGTTGAACGCTTAAGTATTTTTGACCCATTAACCGGTGCGGTAGAAAAACACATAGTGCGTGCCACTATTTATCCTAAAACTCACTATGTAACGCCACGAGAAAAAATTCTCGAAGCCATAGAAAAAATTAAAGCAGAGCTCAAAGAGCGCAGAGCACAATTGCTCAGCGCAAACAAGTTAGTAGAAGAGCAACGCATAGCTCAGCGTACCCAATATGATATAGAAATGATGACCGAGCTTGGTTATTGCTCTGGTATTGAAAACTATAGCCGTTATTTATCGGGGCGCACACCTGGCGATCCACCGCCAACATTACTGGACTATTTACCCGACGATGCATTAATGATTATTGATGAATCGCACGTAACCGTCTCGCAAATTGGTGCCATGTATAAAGGCGATAGAAGCCGTAAAGAAAACCTCGTTGAATATGGTTTTAGAATGCCCTCAGCTATGGATAACAGGCCACTGCGTTTTGAAGAGTTTGAGGCTATTGCACCACAAACCATTTATGTATCGGCCACCCCGGGCGACTTTGAATTAGAGCGCAGCAACGGCGAAGTTGCAGAGCAGGTTATTCGCCCAACTGGTTTACTTGATCCTGTTATTGAAGTGCGCCCGGTAGGCGATCAGGTTGATGATTTACTCTCAGAAATTTACAAATGTGTTGAATTAAAAGAGCGTGTGCTGGTAACTACGCTTACTAAACGCATGGCTGAAGATTTAACCGACTACTTGAGTGAGCACAATGTAAAAGTACGTTATTTACATTCTGATATTGATACCGTAGAGCGAGTAGAGATTATTCGTGATTTACGTGCCGGTGTATTTGATGTGTTAGTAGGCATTAACTTACTACGTGAAGGCTTAGACATGCCAGAAGTGGCACTAGTGGCTATTTTAGATGCCGATAAAGAAGGCTTTTTACGCTCAGCACGCTCACTTATTCAAACGATAGGCCGTGCGGCGCGCCACCTTGATGGTCGTGCCATTTTATACGGTGACAGAGTGACTAAATCGATGGCTAAAGCCATTGAGGAAACTGACCGACGCCGAGAAATACAGCATGCTTATAATGTTAAGCATGGTATTGAACCTAGTGCATTAGTTAAAAAGATACTTGATGTAATGGATGTAGGCCAAGATGCTTCACCGCAAGACAACCTACAGCTTATTCGTAAAGAATCTAAAAAAATCCTCAGTGCTAAAGAAATTGCAACGCAAATTAAGCAGTTAGAAACCAAAATGCATGCGTATGCCAGCGATTTAGAATTTGAAAAAGCCGCCTCAGTGCGCGACGAAATACATGAACTACAACAACAGTTGATTAATTAAATGACAACCGATTTTACTCCCCTTATAAATGCTTTGGCAGACACGCCTTTTTCCGATAATGAGCTTTGCCGCGTTTTTCATGGGCGTGGCCACAGTGTTGAAGCGCTTAGTCATATTAACTTAGATTTTTACCCACCAAGTTTGTTTTTGGTGTCATACAGTGAAATTGACGAGGAAACACTCGCTGCACTCACCGATACGTTATGGCAATGGGCACAAAAACATCATCCAGAGTTAATTACTGCATTGGTGTATCAGCAGCGAGCTGGGCTGCAAAGCCATAACACCCTTGTTCACGGCCAACTGCCAGTTCGTCATAGCGTAGCCGAAAACGGGGTGCGTTTTTTGGTTGATTTAATGAGTAAGCAAAACACCGGTATTTTTCCTGATATGCGAAAAGGCCGTGAGTTTGTCATGCAAAATAGTAAGCACGCCAAAGTACTTAATTTGTTTTCTTATACCTGTGGTTTTTCGGTTGCGGCTATGCACGGCGGCGCAGATCATGTGATGAACATGGATATGAGCAAAGGTGTGTTAAAAGTGGGTAAGCAAAACCACCAACTCAATAATGTCGATCGTGGGGTCAGTTTTTTACCGCACGATATTTTAAAGTCGTTTGGTAAGCTAAAAAAAGCCGCACCGTTTGATTTGATTATTGTTGATCCGCCCAGTTTTCAAAAAGGCAGTTTTATTTTAACCAAAGACTATCAAAAAGTGCTGCGCAGACTTCCTGAGCTTTTAAACGATACTACACAGTTATTGCTATGCGCTAATAGCCCAGAGCTTACAGAAAACGATTTTAAAGCACTTATTGAAGAGCATACTCAAGGTGCTATTGAGTTTGTTAAACGCCTAGAACCTACCGATCGCTTTATTGAAATTGATCGCGATAAAAGCTTAAAAGCATTGGTGTACAAAACAAAAACATAGTGAGTTAAATGAAACTGAGTAAACGTTTAAACGCCATCAATTCGTTAATTACACAGTCTTACGATATTGTTTGGGATTGTTGTTGCGATCATGGCTTTTTAGGTATGGCATTACTTGAGCGCGGCATAGCCAAACAAATAAACTTTGTTGATATTATTCCAGAGTTAATGGAAGCGCTTGAGCAGTCGCTACAACAATTTGAGCAAGGAAAGTCTTTGCCTTCATGGCAAGTGCGCTGCGAAGATGTTGCGCAAATTAAACTGCCAACAAGTGCCAAACAAGTAATTGTTATTGCTGGGGTAGGGGGCGATTTATGCTTAAAGCTCATTGAGCAAATTATTGCTAATAACCCACAAAGCCTTAAACAGCTTAGTTTTATTATTTGCCCTATTATGCACCTCTACAAAGTACGTGCGGGTTTAAAAGCGTGTAATTTGCAGCTCGATAGCGAGCAAATTATTGTTGAAAACAAGCGTTTTTACGAAGTGCTACAAGTCAGTTTTAATGCCACCGGCACTATTACTAAAACGGGGGCTCATATGTGGGATAAACATAACCCTCAACATCATCAATATCAGCAACAATTGCTTGACCATTATACTCGAATGCTCAATAAAGATAGAGTTTACTATCAAAAAGTTATAACAGAGTATCAACGCGTATTTGAACGCTAAATACTGCCAAAAAGTGTGATCGCTTTTTATGATTAACTACGTAAAGTGCTTCATAGTTAATATCTTGCCGCTAGGCAGATTTATTTGGTTTATATATGTCAGATAACAACACAAAAATTGAGTCATTATTAGATGATGGGCAAAAATGGCAACACAGTTACGAGCAACCTATTTCGTATGCGCCCCTAGTACAACTGGCTAATAAAAATTGGATTGTTCCGCAGCATTTTTTGCGTTACAAGCATACGCTGGCCAGTGTTAATGAAGTGCTTAACGACATTAGTTTTTCCAACCACTTTAGTGTGTTAGCAGCTGAAAAAAACAGTGATGTTTATTTGCAAGTAGCAGTACTTAGCCCAGACAATTATCGCGCTGATAATAAAGCAAAAAAACTATTGTTTGGTCGCCGTTGGCCGGTAGAGCAGAACCTGCCTACCTCGGAGCTTATTCAAACTGCATTTTTAGCGTTAAAAGTGGCGCGTGAGCATGAGGTAAGAGAGCTTTTTCAGCTGCAACACCAAGGCGCAACCAGTACGCCATTTAATAATCATCATGACTTACCCGTTATGGCACAAAATCCCGAGCTTGTTAAAAGCATATCGTTTAAAAATATTTCATTGAACGAGCTGATAGATCGCCTTGTGTTTGCGGATAACCAAATAGAGCTAATTAACTGCCAAGCTATAATCACCGGTGAGCAGGTGTATACGGTTAAACTTCATTGCGATAGTTGCCAGCTGAGTGAGTTTAATAACAAAACTTTGTCATTTTTAGCACCGGATACAACAACAAATAGCTTTTTACATAGTTTTATTGCCGCATTGGTTGCTATAAGCAATGATTATGTGAGCGAGCATTTTAAATACCAAGGTTTTGCACGTTTTAGTAAGCATGTACAGGCGGAGCAAATAGGCGAGTTAAGTGTTTCTATGCGTTCGCCAAGTTCAGTTAGTTTGTGCTCAATGGGTAAACAAGAGGCGAATCAGTTAAATTTTGAGATAGACAGTGGCCGAGCGCCACAAGGGTGTGGTCAAGCAATTGGTGGTTTTTTAGCTGCCCATGGCATTGAGCAGCCTGAAAACGCACATTTATACCCAAATTACTTGTAACGTATACATTAAAGTTTGTTTATTTCTTGTTTTACGTTGTAGCTTGAGTCGGTAACAATGGCTTCAAGTGTTTGTACTCGTTGTTTAAGTTCACTCACTTGAGCGGTTACCTCAGCTAGTTGTTTGTGTGCGTCTTGATTGTTGTCCTGTACTTTATGTTTAAATTCAAGGTGCTTTTTATACATATCGTAAATAACTCCCGAACCTACAGAAATAAGTACAATGAGAACTATCATTGTTGTGCCAGACATAATTACTTCCTTTAACTTTTATTTAAGCTTAAATTATAACCATAATTAAGCGCTCATAAAGCTAATTAATTGTAACTTTATTTGTATTTATAAATATTCGATAAGTCATTGTTATTATTTGTGACGCCACCATATAGTAATTATGAAGTTTTTTAATCGATACAAGGAGTAGGTATGTTAAATAATAAAATTCCACCGGTTGTGGTTGTGGTGTTTTTTGCTGCTGTAATGGCACTGATTGCACATTATACCGTGATTGATTTTAGCGCATTTATTACTTATCTCTCGCTAGCACTTGTCGCTACTGGGTGTATATTTTGTATTGCTGGGGTCGTGAGTTTCCGGTTTGCTAAAACAACAGTACTACCTAACAAACCAGAACAAGCGTCTAGTTTAGTTACCTCAGGTGTTTATAAATTCTCTCGTAATCCGATGTATTTAGGTTTTGCGTTTATATTAGCAGGCTGGGGTGTGTGGCTGGGTTCAATGTGGGCTTTTTTAGGTGTAGTAGGGTTTATTGCTTACATTACCTTATTTCAAATAATCCCAGAGGAACGGGCGCTCCACAAATTATTTGGTGAGCAATTTGACGATTATAAATCACGAGTAAAGCGCTGGCTTTAACGTTTTATCGCAACAAAAAAGGCTACCCTAGGTAGCCTTTTAATGTATTAACGTTGAACTTTACTCATATTCAAGCGGGTCTGTCACGTTGTTAAGCTCAAAGGCCTCTAAACGTTCTTGGCAGGCACCACATTTACCACACGCTTTGTCACGACCATTATAACAGGTCCATGTTTGGCTGTAGTCTAAGCCCATTTTAATACCGTCGGTTAAAATATCGATTTTAGTATTGTTTAAATACGGGCTAAAAATTTCTACTGCATCGTAATTTGCAATACGACATACATCATCCATCTTTTTAACAAACTCAGGACGACAGTCAGGGTAAATTGCATGATCGCCTGAATGCGCGCCGTAATATACTTTGCTCGCTTTAAGCGACACTGCATAACCTACCGCTAAGGAAAGTAAAATCATATTGCGGTTAGGCACAATGGTGCTTTTCATGCTTTCTTCTTCGTAATGGCCTTCTGGCACATCAATATCGTCTGTTAACGACGAACCACCAATAAGCTGATTAATTGCTGATATATCAACAATTTTGTGCGGGACATTTAGCTTTTCACATACGTTGGCGGCAACTTTAAGTTCTTTAACATGACGCTGACCATAATCAAACGAGAGGGCATAAACATCATGGCCTTGCTGCAAGGCTTTATTTAATACAGTAAATGAGTCCATACCGCCGGAATAAATAACAACTACTTTTTGCGTCATACGTGGTTTGCTCTTTAGTTTTGATAGAGGTTTATATCAGGGCGCGATATACTACACGGCCAAGGCATAAATGACAATTTTTGCACCGTGCTTTGCGATTTTTAATAGTAACAATTTTGCCGTCAGGTTGTAAGTGAGATTTCTTTTGTACAAAATTAATGAAGTGTTTGAAACCATTCAAGGTGAAGCGAGCTTTACCGGTACGCCGTCTATATTTTTACGCCTGCAAGGTTGTCCTGTGGGATGTTCATGGTGTGACACTAAACAAACTTGGGATGTTGATAACGTATATAAAGTATCACTAGATGACACGGTAGAAAAAAAAGCCGACTCTGATCATTGGGCTGAGGCCAGTGCCGCGCAGGTCCTGGAGTTATTTAAATCCCGTGGCTATACCGCCAAGCATGTTGTGATCACCGGTGGTGAACCTTGCATGTACGATTTAAATCCAGTGTGTAATTTATTGCATGATCATGGCTTTAGCACGCAAATAGAAACCAGTGGCACCTTTGAAATTCTCGCCCCTGCCCAAACGTGGGTTACGGTATCGCCAAAAATTAATATGCGTGGTGGTTACAAAGTATTGAGCAGTGCTATGCAACGCGCCGATGAAATTAAACATCCGGTTGCTATGCAAAAGCACGTAGAAGAACTGGAAGAGTTATTTGTCGCCACGGGTGTTAACCCAAAACTGGTATATTTACAGCCAATCAGTCAAAAAACGTCGGCAACTAAATTAGCCATTGATACTTGTATCGCCAAAAACTGGCGCTTATCAATTCAAGTACATAAGTATTTGGGTATTAGTTAAACAGAAAGAGCAGTTATAAGTGCTTAGCTGTAAGCGTTAAACTGCTTGGCGTTAAGTTATATTACGTAGGTTGGGTGAGTAAACCCCAACCTAACTCAACAAATTTCAGCTCATAAAGCCAAGCAGGCTTTAAATATAATTTTCATCAATAAACTGGCACCACAGCTGTGTATTTAATTTTGGTACGTTTGGCTTATCTCTAATACCGAGTTTAAACATGATCACAGAGCGCCATTCTAAAGAGCCAATGCCTGGCCCATGTCCATAACCGTCACCGGTACTTATTTGCTGTTCAACATGATTAAACCATGCTTCAGAGCACGGCGAATATTTTTCACCCTTTTGCGCAACACTACTGCACCCAGCAATAATGAGTAATAAAGGGGCCATTAATAGTCTCATATTTTACCTATGTGTTTATTTTGCTAATCGCTGCTGTGTTAAGTTTAAACGCTTATGTGAGCTGTATACTTGCAACCTTTCATCGTCCGTAATTAAAAATGCATCCATTTCTACAGATATTAAAGCTGATATGGGGAAAATCTCTAAAACACCAAGATCAGCAAGTTTAGCTGAAAGAAGTGCCGTTTTGCCGTTAGCAATAAAGGTAGAGTCTTGATCACGGTAATCGCCATCAACATATAGTTTTGCACCACCAAACCATGAGTTAACAATTTTAATTTTATGGCCCTTAACTGTGAATTCGAACTCTTTTCTCATTTTCAAACTCCATTTTTTGAAAAGTGTATAACATGTTAACGCCGTAAATAAACGGCAGAAAATAGTTGGCAATAACTTGTTGGGAACGAACAAAATAATCTGTTTTTATCCCACTTCTAATTTGTTTTGTTCAATTGCGATTTGCACAATACATTTTCGTTAAGCTTATTACCAAACAAAGATTTCAACCTTTCTGTACCACCCGTTTTTTCATAAAACTCTTGTAATGTAATTTCTTTTTTCTCGTAGCTCATTAGCTGCCAAAAACCGTAAAAGCCTTTGAGCCAAAAGTAATAAAACACCGCTCCAACAGCCAATAGGAAATATGCTGATTTGCCAACTTTTCGTTTGTACTTTATGGCGCAATAAAAAAACCAGACACAGCTTAAAACTGCCACTATTAAAAATGCCGTAAAAGGTGTAATTGCAGTATCGATATTATCCCAAAGGAAGCTTAGACAAATTGAACTCCAATCTAACCCCATAGAGAAAATTAAAGTAATCTTAAAAAAGAAATATAATAAAACGGTAGTAAACACCGCATATAAGATCCCACTTTCCTTGTACTCTTCTTTATTCAATACTTGTCCTTATTGAGCGATTTAATAATCTTATAGTGCGCGAGTCGTGCAGGTTTATATCCATACCACGCTCACTTTTCTTCTGTAAAGTTTTAACAAATTACCTAAGATATTACTACCACAAACTTTTCTATGACTTTTAAGCAAAGCTAATACTAAAAAACGTTGTTATTGAGCAGCGCTTTTGTTTTTATTTTGTTGAACCTTGAACCTTGAAC
>NZ_PNDI01000008.1:0-92468 GCF_005887465.1 Pseudoalteromonas sp. S1610
CTTGAAAGGTCAACAGACCCAAGTAAGTCGTAGGCAAAAAAAAACGCAGCTCATAGTAGCTGCGTAAATATTCTTTAGGGATGAAACAATGCTGTACTGCTGCATTCATAGATTCAGACCCACGCTTTTTTAAAAAGTTCAGTGAGATCTTAAAAAATGAAAAAAAATATTATTACTTTATCTCTAGTGCTTACTTTAGTTGGTTGTGCCACTGCACCACCTAAGCAACCAGAAGATATTTGTAAAATCTTTGAAGAAAAGTCTGACTGGTATTTTGATGCAAAAGACGCGCAAGACAAGTGGGGCTCTCCCAAACACGTATTAATGAGCATGATGTATCAAGAAAGCTCTTTTCGTCATGATGCTGCACCGCCCATGGAATACTTTTTATGGATAATACCAACTGGACGCGCAAGTGATGCTTATGGTTATTCTCAAGCTAAAACGCCAACTTGGTCTGATTATATTCGTGAAACAGGTAATAGTGGTGCTGATAGAGATGAATTTGAAGATGCGATCGATTTTATGGCGTGGTTTGTTTATAAAACCCATAAAGTTAATGGTGTTTCTAAATGGGATGCCTACGCACAGTATTTAAATTATCACGAAGGGTGGGGCGGTTATAAGCGAGGCACTTATCGTAAGAAAAAATGGTTAATAAGCGTTGCCAATAAAGTAAAACACCGTGCGAGCCGTTATGGAGCGCAGCTAAGACGCTGTGAGGATGATTTAGACAAAGGTTGGTTAGAGCGTTTATTCTTTTAATTAATCTAAGCCCTGATTAATTAAAAAAGGAGCCATTTGGCTCCTTTTTTATTGGGTTATTTTTTACGTTTATTGGGCTGAATTTTAACTTGTTTAATCATGTTTTCTTTTATTTCAAGCACTTCAACTGGGTAACCCGCAATACGAATACTTAAGTTAGCATCAGGAATATCTTCCAAATATTCAACAATCAGGCCACTTAAAGTTTTAGGGCCATCTAATGGGAATTCCCAGCCCATCTCTTTATTTAAGTCGCGAACGTTAGCACCACCATCAACAATGTAAGAGCCATCGTTCTGTGTGGTTACTTCTTCACTTGGTGTGCGGGTTTGAGTAGTAGTGAAATCGCCCACAACCTCTTCAAGAATATCTTCTAGGGTAACTAAGCCTTGGATATCGCCATATTCATCAACAACAATACCAATTCGTTCTTTTGATAACTGAAACTTCAGTAGTTGAGTATTAAGCGACGTTCCCTCTGGAATAAAGTAAATTTCACGTACAGCGCGTAGTAGCGAAGGTTTATCGAATTGCTCTTTAGTAAGAAGACGTAATGCATCACGAGAGTGAATAAAGCCTACTGCATCATCTATATTGTCGCGGTATAAAAGCACGCGAGTATGTTGAGCATGAGTAAGCTGCTTACTAATTATTTTCCAGTCATCGTTGATATCAATCGCCACAATTTCATTGCGGGGTATCATAATATCTTCAACGGTAACCTGTTCTAAATCTAAAATTGAGGTCAGCATACTTTGGTGGCGCGCGGGGATCAGCGCTCCAGATTCGTTAAGCACGGTTTTTAATTCTTCTTTACTCATGCTGTGCTCATCTATTTGTGCAGCACTAATTCCAAATAAGCGTAATATGCCGTTGGTCATCCAGTTAACAACAACCACAAACGGGAAGAGTATTTTTAACAAGCCTTTGAGTATCACAGAGCTGGGAAAAGCGACTCGCTCAGGATAGAGGGCGGCCAGTGTTTTTGGCGTTACCTCAGCAAAAATTAGTACAACAAGTGTTAATGCACCTGTCGCTATGGCAATACCTAAATCGCCATACAAGCGAATACCAATAATGGTGGCTACCTGCGCTGCAGCAATATTAACAAGGTTATTACCAATTAGGATCAGACCTATCAACCTATCTGGTCGACTCAGTAATTTACTAACGCGTTTCGCAGCACGATGATTCTCTTTAGCGAGGTGTCGCAAACGAATACGGTTGATTGACATGATTCCGGTTTCTGACCCGGAGAAGTAAGCAGAAAAAAGCACCAATAAACCTAATATGATAAACAGGGTACTTGTCGATATGTCGTCCAACGATGGATCCTTTTTTTATAAACCAATGCGTATTAAGCTAGAGTGAGCTTTCAGAGTCAAGTTAAAACTTATTCAGGACCACTTCTTGTATAAAACGGCTACCAAAATAAGCGAGTGTGAGTGTAAAAGCGGCAATCATTATACTAACTACCACAACTTTTCCTCGCCAACCACGTTTGACATGGCCAACTGCAATTGTGGCAAAAATGGCCCAAGCAACTAGGGATAAGATTGTTTTGTGAATAAACTCTTTGGCAAACATGCCATCGAGAAATACAAAACCAGTGATCAGCGCCACACTTAATAATACGGTGCCTAAGTTTAATAACTGGTAAAGTTGACGCTCTACAACCATCAGAGGTGGTAAGTGACTGTGAACTATTGCTAGGTCTTTTCGCTTTAAGCGCTTATCAATAAAATAAAATTGCACACCATATAAAGTCGCAATAATTAAAATACAGTAAGCCAATAACGACAGTGATATATGCGCAACTAGTGCTAGTTCTACATTAATACTTTGTAATAAAACGTGATGAGGGATAAATAAGCTAGAAATGGTTAAAAGCGCAGCAAAGCCATAAACAACAGGTAGTAACAAGGTTGCGGGAAACTTCAAAGAAACAGTGGTGACACACAGCACGATAATCCAGCATGTCAGTAATGCCACATTAACAATACTTAAATCTTGCCCATCAGCCCTAAATACCGAATTTACTAAAAGCAGCATGTGCGCCAAAATAGCGACAGTACTGAGTATAATAGTAACTTTTTGGCTCGGCCCCTGACGGTGAAACAATCGCGAAAGCACGTGAGACGTTGCTAACACATAAAATAAACTGGCAATAATAGTTAAACTAATAATCAGCATTTTGCTTTGGCCACTTAATTGAAGTCAAATAATTCGTGTTCGTTATGTGGCCATTGTATTTTATAGCAAAGCAAATGCATAGACCCTGTAAAAAGAAACTCAATAAGCAGCATTTCAGCACTGTATTGTATGCCACCATTTACGGTATACTATTTCTAATTGAATTTTAATAACATCGACCTTATTAATAGAGTTGATTTCAACGTCTTTTCGGAACCGTTACATGTTTGAGAACCTCCAAGAACGATTAGGTAAAACCCTAAAAAATATTAGTGGCCGTGGCCGCCTAACTGAAGACAACATTAAAGATACACTTCGTGAAGTGCGAATGGCATTTTTAGAAGCCGATGTGGCGTTGCCTGTTGTTCGCGAGTTTGTAAAACAAGTTAAAGAACGCGCAGTTGGTATTGAAGTTACTAAAAGCTTAAGTCCTGGCCAAGTATTTATAAAAATTGTTCGTGAAGAACTTGAAAAGGCCATGGGTGAAGCTAATGAAGAGCTAAGCCTTAACGCGCAACCTCCGGCTGTTGTGATGATGGCGGGCCTTCAAGGTGCTGGTAAAACAACCAGTGTGGGTAAACTGGCTAAGTTTTTAAAAGAGCGCAAGAAAAAATCAGTGCTGGTAGTGAGTGCCGATGTTTACCGTCCTGCGGCAATTAAGCAGTTAGAAACATTAGCGACAGAAGTAGATGTAGAATTTTTCCCAAGTGACATTTCACAAAAGCCAGTTGATATAGCACAAGCTGCTATTTCTCACGCGAAAAAGAAATTTATTGATGTGGTATTAGTTGATACTGCAGGTCGCTTGCATGTTGATAATGACATGATGGATGAAATCAAAGCGCTTCATGGTGCAATTAATCCAATCGAGACTTTATTCGTTGTTGATGCAATGACAGGTCAAGATGCTGCAAACACCGCGAAGGCGTTTGACGAAGCATTGCCTTTAACCGGTGTGATTTTAACTAAAACAGACGGTGATGCCCGTGGTGGTGCTGCGTTATCTATTCGTCATATTACCGGGAAACCTATTAAGTTTATGGGTGTTGGTGAGCGTACTGACGCACTTGAACCTTTCCACCCTGATCGTATCGCCTCACGTATCTTAGGCATGGGTGATGTACTTTCATTAATCGAAGAAGTCGAGATGAAAGTAGATAAAGAGCAGGCAGAAAAAGTAGCGAAAAAAGTATTTAAAGGTGATGGTTTTACACTGGATGATTTTGCTGATCAATTAAAGCAAATGAAAAATATGGGCGGCATGATGTCAATGCTTGATAAACTGCCAGGTATGCAAAACATCCCAGATGCAGTAAAAGGCCAAATGGGCGATAAAACCTTTATTCAAATGGAAGCAATTATTAGCTCTATGACGAAAAAAGAACGTGCACGCCCAGAGATCATTAAAGGTTCGCGTAAAAAACGCATTGCAGCGGGGTCGGGTACTCAAGTACAAGAAATCAATAAGCTGCTTAAGCAGTTTACCCAAATGCAAAAAATGATGAAAAAAATGAAAGGCAAAGGTGGCATGCAAAAAATGATGCGTGGCATGAAAGGGATGTTACCACCGGGAATGATGGGCGGCGGTGGCCCGAAATTTTAATAATTTAACCTTTAATATCTCCGATACGATATAAAAAGCAATCAATAAAGAGGCAAATTGCCTCTTTATTGTTGAATAAACTATGCACAGAATAGCTTGTTCACATGCTTTTTCTTCTTGGATCACGGTTTAATCTACTAAACTGCCTTTTTGCATCACTTCTTACTTGCATTGTTGCTAAAAACTCGTACAATTCACCGGCTCCCCATACTGGGGAGTAAATCTTATTAATGAAAACAGTCAATCTATTTAGAGGACGGTATGGTAACTATTCGTTTGCAACGTGGTGGCGCTAAAAAACGCCCTTTCTATCAAATTGTGGTTGCGGATAGCCGTTTCTCGCGTGACGGTCGCTTCATCGAGAAAGTAGGTTTCTTTAACCCAATCGCTTCAGGTCAAGAAGAAAAACTTCGTTTAGATTTACCACGTGTTGAGCACTGGTTAGGTCAAGGCGCAGGTCTTTCAGATCGTGTAGCTAAATTAGTTAAAGACGCTCGTAAAGCGGCTTAATAGGCGTAAGTGTAACCATGAGTCAAGAGAACACCTCATCAATAATTGTCGTAGGAAAGCTCGGCGCCCCATATGGTATAAAGGGCTGGCTTAAGGTGCATTCATTTACTGATGATCCCCAAGGGATCTTCGATTTCAGCCCGTGGTTGATAGGGCAGCAAGGTAAATGGCAATCCTTAGAAGTGGTCGACTGGCGTCGCCACAACAAAGGCTTTATCGCTAAGTTTGCGCAAGTAAATGACAGAGACCAAGCAATGGCTTATACCAATGTTGAAATTTCTGTGGATTCAGCGCAGCTACCAGAATTACCGCAAGGTGAATTCTATTGGCGAGATCTCATTGGCATGTCGGTTGTAACTGATAAAGGTTATAACTTAGGCATTGTTGATGACCTTATGGAGACAGGCTCAAATGACGTACTGGTTGTGAAAGCAAACAGTAAAGATGCATTTGGCCAAGCAGAACGTTTAATTCCTTTTTTAACTGATTCAGTTATTCAAGAGGTTAAATATGATGCGAAAGAAATTACTGTAGATTGGGATCCAAGCTTTTAATGAGTCAAACAAGTTCGTTGTGGGTAGGGGTTATCAGCCTTTTCCCGGATATGTTTGATGCAATTACAACGCAAGGTGTAACCGGTCGCGCTGTTAAAAAGGGTTTAATCGACTTTAACTGCTGGAATCCACGAGACTATGCAACTGATAAGCATAGAACCGTAGATGATCGTCCTTACGGGGGCGGACCAGGCATGTTAATGATGGTTGAACCACTTAAACAAGCCATTCTTGAAGCCAAACAGGCTGCAGGTGATGGTGCAAAAGTAATTTATATGTCGCCACAAGGGCGCAAATTAGATCAGCAAGGGGCAAGCGAACTCGCAAACTCTGAAAAACTGATTTTAATTGCCGGTCGCTATGAAGGTATAGACGAGAGAATAATAGAATCGTACGTTGACGAAGAATGGTCAATTGGTGATTTTATTTTGAGTGGGGGTGAACTACCTGCCATGACATTAATTGACGCAGTAGCGCGATTAGTGCCAGGGGTTTTAGGACACAACCAGTCAGCAGAGCAAGATTCATTTTCGGATGGCTTGCTAGATTGTCCTCACTATACACGGCCAGAAACATTGGACGACAAACAGGTGCCTGCTGTATTGCTCAGCGGAAACCACCAAGAGATAGCAAAATGGCGGCTTATGCAGTCATTAGGTAGAACTTGGCTTCGCCGTCCTGACTTGTTGCATAACCTAGCTCTGACTGAGGAGCAAGCGGTATTACTCGCGAAATTTCAGCAAGAGTACCAAAAAGCTTGTGGCTAGAAGACAGTTACACCTAGGAAAGTGAGAAACATAATGGCAAAAGTAAACCAAAATATTATTAAAGCGCTTGAAGAAGAGCAGCTTAAAACAGACGTACCTGCATTCGGCGCTGGTGATACAGTAGTTGTACAGGTAAAAGTAAAAGAAGGTGCTAAAGAGCGTCTACAGGCCTTTGAAGGTGTTGTAATCGCTAAGCGTAATCGTGGTCTTCACTCAGCATTCACAGTTCGTAAAATCTCGAACGGTGAAGGTGTTGAGCGTGTATTCCAAACGCACAGCCCTCTTATTGATAGCGTAACAGTTAAGCGTCGCGGTGCGGTTCGTCGTGCTAAGCTTTACTATCTACGTGAGCGTTCTGGTAAATCTGCACGTATTAGAGAAAAACTTAACTAATACGCGCTGTTTATCAACGCAAAAAAACGGGTTGCAACCTTTGGGTTGCAACCCGTTTTGGTTTTAATGCTATTGCGGTTTTTATATCGCTACATTCAAAAACCAATACACACCTTAACCTGCATGCGTTAAAGTGTGGTTCACTTCAAATCACAATATCTTCTCACTTCTTGCAAAAATGATGTACAAAAATGAATGATAAAACGATAGTTACACACAACGGCAATTTTCACGCAGATGATGTTTTTAGTATCGCTGCACTTAAAATTATTTTCCCTTCTTTTACCCTGATCCGCACACGCGATAATGCGATTATTAATGACGCCGATGTGGTTATTGATGTTGGTGGTCAATATGACCCAGAAACTAACCGGTTTGATCATCATCAGCGTGGCGGTGCTGGCGCTCGTGAAAATGGTATTCCTTTTTCGTCATTTGGCTTGGTGTGGAAAAAATATGGCTTAGCAATATGTGATGATAACCAAGATGTGGCGAATGCGGTGGATGCAGGGCTTGTATCAACTATTGATGCCATTGATTGTGGTCATGTTGAAGGGGTTGCTACAGGCATTAGCTTAAGCCAAACAATTTCTATGTTTAACCCAACATGGGAAGAGGAAAGTGATTTTGATGCTGCTTTTGATCAAGCGGTTGAATTTGCACACACTTTACTGATTCGTTTTGTAGCTTCTGCCCGAGGTGGTTTAAATGCTAAAAAGATTGTTGCTCAAGCAATAAAACAAGCTGATGATCCTCGATTAATCGTATTAGAGCGCTATACTCCGTGGAAAAAAACCGTACATAGTTTATCTGATGAGGCATTATTTGTCGTTTACCCATCTCATTCTGGCAAGTGGATAGTGCAAACAGTGCCTGCAGAATTAGGCTCTTTTGAAGACAGAAAGTCATTACCTGCAACATGGGCAGGATTATCAGATGATGAATTTCAAGCGGTAACCGGTATCGATGATGCTATGTTTTGTCACAATGGCTTATTTATCGCTGGCGCAGAATCATTCGACAGTGTTATGTCGCTTGCGGCTATGGCATTAGAATACTAATAGTTCTCCTTAACCGCTCGCCGGTTACTTAATAAAAGTGGCCTTTGCCACTTTTTTAAGATCCTCTACTTAACCTGAACCTACGTAAATTCAATGAAGTTAGCGCTGAAATAGCTGCTTGAGATAGATTTATTATCTAGCGTTTAGGTTACTTACTACCGTTTCCACCTTGGTTTTAGTTGAACAACTGATAGTGATCTTTTCAATAATTTGCCTTTTAACCCCTAACGTATCCTGTTAGTATTTATCGTATTGATTAGTTTACTTTTTTGTAAGTTTTAATTTACGATTTTGCTTTTTTGGATGGAATGAGAACGTGGCAGAGATAAGTGATTTAGCGCAGCTAAGAACAAGTATAGATGAATGCGATGCGCAACTGGTTGCCTTACTTGCAAAACGCAATGGTATTACTCAACAAATAGGCGCAATAAAACAACAAACTGGCGCGCCATTACATGCACCCGATCGAGAAGCTGATTTATTAGCTGCACGACGTCAAGAGGCTATTAATCAAGGTGTAAATCCTGATTTAGTCGAAGACATTCTCAGACGCATGATGCGTGAAGCTTATCAAAATCAACAAGCCAAATTAGCCTGTGCCGACCCACAATTATCGCCAATTGTTATTGTTGGTGGTGAAGGGGCAATGGGTCAGTTATTTGCAAAACAATTTCAGCGTTCGGGTTACGAAGTCAAAATTTTAGATAAAGCGCAGCAATCACAGGCAGCGGATATTCTAAAAGGTGCAAAACTGGTGATGATCAGTGTACCAATAAATGCTCTTGAAACAGTTGTTAACGCGCTTCCAAAGCTTGATGATGATTGTTTGCTGGTTGATATTACATCAGTTAAACAAGCACCATTAGCTGTGCTTAAAAAAGTACATAGTGGGCCAGTTGTTGGTTTACATCCAATGTTTGGACCTGATATTTCCCATTGGGTGAAACAAACCGTGGTGGTGTGTGAAGGGCGTAGTCATGAGGTGGCACAAGGGTTATTAAAACAGCTACAAATATGGGGTTGTCAGTTAGTTGAACTTGAGGCCAAAAAGCATGACGAAGCAATGCAAATTATTCAGGTTATGCGCCATTTAACCACCTTTGTGTACGGTCAGTTTTTAGCAAAACAGGGGCATACACTTGCCGAGTTAAGAAGTTGCTCATCACCTATTTATCAATTAGAGCTAATGATGGTTGGCCGTTTATTTGCGCAATCGCCAGAGCTATACACCGATATTATGTTAGCGCAGTTTGACAATGTCGAAAGCTTATTGGCGCAGTATCAGTCTTTGTTTTCGCAAACGCTTGAAAAGCTAAAAGCAGGGGATAAGTCCGCATTAATTGATGCTTTTGCTGATGCAAAGTCTTATTTCTCAGATTCAACGGCGCACTTTTTAACCCAAAGCCGTAGTCTTTTAAATAAAGCGAATGATGCGAAAGTACTTGATTAAAAAGAATAGCTCCATGAAAAGAAAAGGGCCGCTAGGCCCTTTTTTAATATTTTGTTAGCTTTCTACGCTCACAGCTTGTAAAGACTCGCTTTGGTAACAACCAAGTACACGAACATATTGAGTGTGCTGTTTGAGCTCCTCCAATGCATGCTTCACTTGGTTATCGATTAAGTTAGCCTCCAAGTCCACATAAAATACTTCTTCCCATGGGTTACCAGGAGTAGGTCGAGATTCTAGTTTCACTAAATTAATATTATGCTGTTTAAAAATCATTAACGCATCGGCAAGCGAACCGGCCTGCTGCTTGGTTGACATAATTAAGCTAGTTTTAGTAGGGATTTGAGTTGATACTTGCAGTGGTTTTCGGGCAACCACAATGAAGCGGCTGTGATTTTCTTTTTGATTGGCAAGATTCGCCTTGATCACTTCAAGGCCTACATTTTTCCCTGCTTGCGCAGAGCCGATTGCTGCGCTGTTCGGTGTTTCAAGAGCTGATTTTAATGCACTTGAGGTTGAATCGCAGGTTTCATGCTGAAGTTCGCCAAGGCCCTGTAAAAAGCGGCTACACTGGGCAAAGGGTTGCGGATGTGCAAAGACTTTAGTTAATTGGTTCAGCTCAGTTCCTGGGGCTGCTAATAAGCAATGCTCAACGCTATGAGTAACTTCACCGACAATAGAGACTTGTGCATGCTGCAGCAAATCAAATACTTCATTAATACTACCTGAGCTAGTGTTTTCGATAGGCAGTAAGCCAAAGTCGGCTTGACCTTTTTCTACTTTACCAGTGATTTCTTCAAATGAGGTACAACCAATTTCAACTAATTTACCCGGGCGACGGCTAAAATATTTATGACATGCAAGCTGACTATAAGAGCCTTGACCGCCTAAATACGTTACGCGATGGGTTTCGCTCAGTGCATCGGGGTTTAAATTCTTTTGAAGCATGGCTTGTTGATGCAATACTGAGTCTTCTAATATCGTTTGAAACACGTTGTTAACGTAGTAAGCGTCAAGCCCTAACGATTTGCCATAGCCTATAAGTTTTTCGAGCAAAGCCAGTTCACGGGCCTCATCACGAATGGGTTTATTATTTGCAATTTTATATTCAACTACGCCATGACTAATGCGGCGTCGCTTTGCTAGTAAAACAAGTAAATCGGAGTCGATTTCATTTATATCGTGCCTGAGAGTATCAAGTACATCGTTGCTCATTTGGTTTTCCTCATTCCAAAAATATCACTGATTTTGCAGTGAAAATAAAAAAGCCTCCCAGTTGGGAGGCTTTACTATTCGATTGATTTTATCTCACAAACAGGGAAGCCTCTTCTATATAAAGAAGCTAAAAAAAGAAAAAAAGGCGTGTGAGTAATTTATATTCATACCCTTAATGTATGAAGTGTCACTCCCAATGTCAACAAGCACTTACCTGACGCGGCTTTTTTACCTAATATGTGTACAAAAGGTGTTGTTTTTTAAAAGTTTATAAATAATTTATAATTCTGATTTAAGTTCTGGTATATTTCTATTACTTGAAAAAATAATAATTATAAATAAGGTTGGCTTTTTGTGTATCGACGCCCTCCATCTCGATTTGGCATAAACTCACTTAGTGTAAAGTTATCATTGTTGATCTCTGGTATCTGTTTAGTGGCTGGCATTTGTGCGGCTGCATTAATGCTCAAGTCAGAAGAAAAACAGCTTGTTTTTGAAGAGCATGAGGTATTAAAGCAATCAAATGAATTATTAATAAACCAGTTTAATAACCTGATAGCGACCAAAGTTAAAATAGCAGAGCAAGCTAATATTGTTGTTAGCGAGCAGTTATTTGAGGGACAGCTGTCATTTAAAAATAATACTGCACCTACAATGCAGCTCACCAATGATGGCTCAGTGCGCAGTGCATCATCGGATGGGCTATCAGCCGCGTTTATCCCTCAAACTGCATATTCTCCTTTTTATAAACAGCTAATTGCTGATTCTGAATCCCTTTGGAAAGTTATTTCTCCTACGTTAATTCAAGATTTTTATAATTTTTATCTTATAACTGAAGATAACTTTATTCGTGTCGCACCGCCAAACTGGGCGCTTAATGTGCCTGGAAATTATACATTCAACCAAAGTGATAGCTTCAATTATGCGAAGTCTTTAACTAACCCACAACGAGAGCCTCAATGGTCAAAAGTTTACTATGATGAAGTTTGGAATAAATGGGTAGTCAGTTTAATTGTTCCCATTTATCAAGATGATGAGTTTTTAGGGGTTACCGGTAACGATATTTCACTAAACTCACTCATATCGCAATTACCCGTCGGTGGAAAGGAAAAACACTTAGTAGTGTTTGATAAACAAGGACAGCTATTAGCACATCCAAACTTAACCTCTGAAAATTATAAAGAGTACGGAGAGGCAGGCAAAAAGCTATTACCAGATGACTTTATTTCTCCAGAACTAAAGCGCGTTATTGATAACGCAGGGCAAATACAATTACCAGAATATGCCGATTCATTTTCATTAAATGATGAAGACTACATTATAAATATCCATAAAGTTGAAGGTGTAAACTGGTATGTGGGTGTATATAAAAAGCGCTCCTCAACGTTATCGGCATTGAAAGACTTAAAGCTTAAGTTTTTTGGCCTATTTATTCTGTATGCCATTTTAGTTGCTTTATTATTACACCAAGCACTTTACCAATTGGTATTAAGACGCTTACATTCATTGGTTTATGCAGTTACTAACTTTGGTAAAGGCCAGTTAGAGATTGAGTTTCCAAAAGAAAATAAAGATGAAATTGGTACGCTTAATGGTTCATTCAAAGATATGACCATTGAAATTCGCAAACTCATTGACGGCTTAAACCAGCGCATAATAGAAAAAGAAATCGCAGAGAAAGCTGCAAATCGCTTGTCTAAAGCGGTTGCGTTCTCTGGTACAGGGGTGGTGATCACCGATGAAAATTTTGTCATTGAATACGTTAATCCAAAAATGTTAGAGATGACTGATTTTGTCGAAAATGATTTTTTGCGTCAGCCATTACTGACAATTATTGCCAATGAAATGACCATGTTGGTAGAGGATATTGACATTGATTTGCGTAATCGTAATTACTGGCGAGGAGATACGCTTATTGAAGCGCAAAACAAGTCGCCAATATGGGTATCGCTTAGTGTGTCACCTATTCGAGAAGACGGTGGTAAAATAACCAGTTACGTGGCATCAGCGCAAGATATTTCGTTTGTGAAAGAAAGCCAACGAAAAATGGAACAGCTCGCTTACTTTGACACACTAACCGGGCTTGCTAACCGTACATTCTTTAGAATGCAGCTCAGGAAGTCGATGGCGCTTGCTGAGAGAGGGCGTTACTCGTTTGCTTTATTTTATTTTGATCTGGATGAATTTAAGCGTATTAACGATACTTTAGGTCATGATGCGGGTGATCAGCTGTTAGTTGAAGTGGCAACACGCTTAAAACAGCGCTTACGAGCAGAAGATACCATAGCCCGTTTAGGTGGGGATGAATTTGCTGTTTTACTCAGTGGTATTGAACATCAAAAAGAAGCATCTGAAGTCGCTGACACCATACAAAAAACCTTAAACCAGCCGATAAAACTTGGCAGCAATGAAGTAATTGTCAGTGCAAGTATTGGGATCACCTTAGCACCATTTGATAGCCTAGAAGAAGATCAGTTACTAAAGCATGCCGACTTAGCCATGTATGAGGCCAAAGCCAAAGGGCGTAACACTTTCCATTTTTATAGCCAAGATCTAAATGCGGCAGCTAATGAACGATTATTCCTAGAAAATGAATTGCGTCATGCGATTAAAGAAAAGCAACTCACGCTACATTACCAGCCACAAGTTGATTGTCGCGATAATAGCGTGGTGGGATATGAAGCATTACTTCGTTGGTTCCATCCTACGCAAGGGTTTATTCCTCCGACTAAGTTTATTCCGATAGCTGAGGCAACGGGTTTAATTGTAGAGCTCGGTAAATGGGTGCTACAACAAGCGTGTGAGTTTACGAAGCGACTAGAACAACAAGGTAGAGCAAGTAATATGTCGATAAATCTGTCAGCAAGACAGTTTAAAGACGCAAGCTTAGTGCCTATGCTGAAAAAAATAATTATAGAGACGCAGATTAATGCTAAAAGTCTGCATCTTGAATTAACCGAAAGCATGCTGATGGGGAATGTTGAAGCAGCTATTGATCAGTTACATCAACTTAAAAAGTTGGGTATCTCAATTTCTATTGATGACTTTGGTACGGGTTATTCTTCACTGAGTTACCTTAAGCGTTTCCCTGTCGATATTCTTAAAATTGACCGCTCGTTTGTCAAAGATATACCTGAGGATGATAACGACATGGAGATCACTGCGGCCATTATTGCTATGGCACAAAAGCTGAAGCTTGATGTAGTTGCCGAAGGGGTCGAAACAATCGAGCAAGTTGAGTTTTTACAAAATAATAATTGTTTTATTGTTCAAGGCTATTATTTTAGTAAGCCAGTGGCTGAGGATGATATTCCCGCATTATTTGATCAATTAGCAGCGCTAAAAATTATTAAATAAGCAAGAATTGCGGGTTAACCACCCGCAATTTTTACTTTAAATTTTAATCCCTCTAAAATCGCTTTTAATTTGTCGCGATCATCACCTTGTACTTCAATAACACCTTCTTTTACTGCGCCCCCTTGGCCCATCTTACTTTTTATTGTTTTTGCTAACTTTTTCAAATCATGCTGTTGTGGATCAAGACCAACAACCAGCATTACACCTTTACCTTTTCGGCCTTTGGTTTGACGTTCTATGCGAATTGACCCGTCTTTAAATAGTTTTACATCCAGTTCTTTTTCTGGCTTTGGCTGATCAATTCGCCCTGTTGCTGTTGAATACACTAAGTGACTATCACTCATAATTAACCTACTTAAGATTGAATATAATAATGCGGCAAATAATAACAAATTTGTGAAGCAAAGGCGTAATTTTTGCACCTAAGCTGAACACCTTTTAATGCCCCCAAAGATAAAGCAACCAGTTTAAATACCGCAATTATATCTATGAATAAAAGTGTTTAAAGATTTTAAAAAAGCGCTTTAAATTGGCTAGCACTATAAAAACATCCATGCTACTATTTCGGCATTATAGATGTATGGACGTCCAAATGGTTAATTCTTACTTAGAGTATGCTCAACTTAATGTTGAGCCACAGTTAATTCACGCTGAGCTAGAAAAGCTTGAGCAATACCTAAATAAAAATGCTGCACCAGCCGTGCGTTGGGAATACCAAATTCCTGAGCTAGGTGAAGGTGGGGCATGCAGTTTATTTGGTTACCTACAGGATGAGCCGTTTAAACTAAGCGATTATGTCAGCCAAAGTACGCAAACAACTGAAAAATTAGCGCAACTTCAATTGATTGTTGACTACGTCATTGAAAACACAAAGCTTGATTGGTACGGCATTTATCAGAATACCCACACCAATGAAGGGGAGCAGTTATTAAAGCTGGCTTATTTTGGTGCGCCGAGTCGTCCTTTATTTCCGCTTACTGCTGAATTTGCGACTGCCAGCAATAACGTTCAGGTAGCGTTTAGTGGTAAAGGACGCGTTATCAATAACGTTGAGCAATATTTGGCAGCAGGCGGTGAATATTACACCTGCGATCCGAAAGTAAAAGCAGAAGCCTGTTTACCGCTATTTAATGCACAACAGCAATGTATAGGTATTGTTGATGGTGAAGCTTTTAACACTGATTTTTTTGATAAAGCGACGCTCGCGTTATTAATAGCGTGCTGTATTAAAATTCCTCACTTTTTAGTGTAAATAACACTAGTCAATCAAGTGAGTTTTTATGTTAAGCTTAGCGCAACAGCTAACCCCTAAATAACGAAGAGATAGCCAATGTTCTCAGTATTAAAACCATTACCAACAGACCCTATTCTTGGCCTTATGGCGGCCTACAAGCAAGATACTAACCCAAATAAGATTGACTTAGGGGTTGGTGTATATAAAGACGAGCAGGGGAATACCCCGGTATTAAAGTCAGTAAAAAAAGCAGAAGCGTTTCGTTTAGAAAATGAAATGAGCAAATCTTACATTGGACTTGCTGGTAACTTAGATTACTGTCAACAAATGGAAAATCTTCTTCTTGGTGAGCACCCGGCATTATTAGCTAATCGCGTACGCACAGCACAAGCACCTGGTGGTACAGGCGCACTTCGTGTTGCAGCAGAATTTATTGTACGTTGTAATCCAGGCGCTACTGTATGGGTTACTAACCCAACGTGGGCTAACCACATTAGCTTATTTGAAGCTGCAGGCTTAACGGTAAAAGAATACCCATACTACGACTACGAAAACAAAGATTTATTGTTTGATGAAATGGTTGAAACACTAACACAGGTGCCTAAGGGCGATGTGGTGTTATTACATGCATGTTGTCACAACCCAAGTGGTATGGATTTAAACGAAACACAATGGAATACTATTGCTGAACTTGCAAAAGATGTGGGTTTTACGCCATTAATTGATATTGCATATCAAGGTTTTGGCTCTTCTTTAGAAGAAGATGCGAATGGTTTACGTATTTTAGCCAATGCGGTTGAAGAGTTGATCATTTGTTCATCATGTTCTAAAAACTTCGGCTTATACCGTGAGCGTATTGGTGCCTGTTCAATCATTGCAAAAGACAGTGCAACAGCTGATATTTCAAACTCGGTGTTATTAAGTGTGGTACGTAGCATTTATTCTATGCCGCCAGCGCACGGTGCAGACATTGTAAACACTATTTTAAGCAGCACAGAGTTAACGCAGCTATGGCACAGTGAACTTGATGAAATGCGTAACCGTATTAATGGGTTACGTAGTTTAATTAAAGACAGCCTGGCAGCGAAAGACATTGCTCAAGACTTCTCGTTTATTGACCGCCAACACGGTATGTTCTCTTTCTTAGGTATTAATAAAGAGCAGATCGAGCGCTTGCAAAAAGAATACGGTATTTACATTGTCGGTTCTAGCCGTGTTAACGTAGCAGGTATTAGCCAAGCAAATATCAACTACTTTGCTAACGCAGTTGCTGATGTTTGTAAGTAATCAGTAAGCAGCTTTGGCTTTTAAATAATAAAAAAACCGCACACTCGTTGCGGTTTTTTATTGTTTCTATAATGGCTTAAAGCCAGCGAATAGCACCTGAAATACGTTCATTATACATATCAACTGGTGAGCCAAGGCTTGCAATTAGCACGGTATCGGCCTGTTTGCCACGATTTATATGGCCAGCATAGCGAGAGTCATTAAAATCATCAGAGCCAATTTCAAAGATTTGATTATCGCTTGGCACAATAAACACGGTCATAGGCCCAAAGTCAGACTCAAACACTAAATGAATACCTTTCTCACCTTGAAAATCGCAAAAGTTAACATAAGTCACTTTGCCAGGTAAATCACTAATATGGCCGCCAAGTAAAGCCAGCTTTTCATTGACAGTTTGGATGCTAATTTGTTGAGTTTTATTTAACGCATAAATTTCATGGTAAACATGGGCTAGTGCATGCTCACCAGCCGTTTGATTAATACTTTGTTCTTCGCTAAACATAAACGCACTAACTGCAATCACAAACGAAGCTGCCAAAGCCAAATGCATTCGGTCGAACTTAAACCATGAGCGTGCACTAACCACGTTATCCTTTTGCTCAAGTTCATCTGTTCTGGCTTTTTCTTTTAACGAGGTGTTTAAAATAATTCGTTCAGCAAGATTGTCAGGTACAGTAATATCAAGCGCGTCGTCGAGTTGTTTATCGAATGCTTTGCTTTCATTTAAAAATTGTTGTCTGTCGGCACTGCTGTTTGCAAATTCCTGAAGCTCTTTGTCCAGCTCATTTGGCTGCGCAATCGTGCGGCGACGAAACTCAAGTTCATCCATTATTTTGATGCTCCTTTAAGTTGTTCATCATCACGGCTTAATGCCTCTTTAAGTTGATTTTTTGCTCGGAATAAACGTGTCATAACAGTATTTTTATTTAAGTTAAGAATGTCTGCAATTTCATCTCCGGTGCAGCCCATTACCACCTGTAGCAACAGCGGCTCCTTGTAGTCATCAGCCAATAAAGAAATTTGTCGCTGAATAACGGTTTGTTCCATTGCTGTATCTAAACTATGGCTGGTTTGATCCACCAATGTGTCGTTATCTACATCACTGTAATCAAATTGCTTGCGCTCAAAGCGTCTGGCATTCTCACGCCTTAAAATGGTCAGCAACCATGGCTTAGCTGCTTTTTGGTCGAGTAACGAATCAAGCGAGCGCCATGCACGCAAAAAGGTTTCTTGCACTAAGTCATCAGCAATAGTCGGATCGTTACATAACCAGTAAGCAAAGCGATAGAGTTCCTTATGATAAACATGAACCAAGGCTTCATAGCGTTGTTGTTTTTCAGCCATATTAATTAAGACCCGATCATTCGATTTTTTATTTCCAAACATAAGCACTTTTTAATTAAAATTATTATAGGCCAAAAAAGTAACTAAGATTCTTATTAAGAATATAGCTCTTTTAACGCAGATGATGACTTAGCTGTGTGCGATTGATGTTTTTTTAATAAACTAACAATCGCTTCTAAATCAGTGCTAGCCGATTGGTTACCGTACAACTGTGCTTGTAAATTATTTACCTGCGCAGTGAACTGCGAGTTGTTTATCATAGCGCATAAATGGGTGAGAGCTCCTACCTTTTTATCTGTTCGAGTTAGCGCGTATAGATTAAGTGCATCGTAAAATGCTTTATTATCATGGCTTTTAGCAAGTATTTGCAGTGTTTTTAAATCTGCTTGCTGATTGCCTCTGTGATTTGCTTGCGTCGTTTGTTGCACTTCTTTAGCTGAGCGTTTCATAAAGTAAAGAACCAGGGTCACAATCCATAATATGTAACCTAATACGGCTACAATAATAAGCCATAGAGGCGTACTAGTGTGGCGTTGCACGCTGAGCGCTTGCTGCGTTGGCTCTGCATCCGTGTTGTTTAAAGTACTTTCAACGGGTGTATTTAGTGAGTTTGCTGGCGCTGTGGTACTTGGTGTTACCGTAATTGTGCGCTCTGGTAAAGTTGCATAACTAATTCGGTTCATTTTGGTGTTATACCAAGGCAGGGTAATTTCAGGCAATGTATAAGTGCCTGGTGTTTGTGGTAGTAGCGCAAATGAGGCGCTTTGCTGTGATACCACTCGACCATCGCGTACTGCATTATTAGTCTCTTTTTCATCCGGGTAGCTGCGAATACCATTTATAGTAGGCATATCAATTTCGGGTAGTTGCTCCTTAGTAACCCCTAATGCGGTAAGCATAATAGTGCGTGTTATTGGCGTGCCGGCTTCAACGGTATTATCGTCTGGTTGCCATTGCTCGGTTAGACTTACTAATTCACTGGGTAACCAATCACCTTGATAATTCTCAGGGATGGGTTTGATTTCAATCTGTTGTTCATCGCCAAGTGCCGACACCTCTAGTTGGCGATAGTTTTGTTGAACACGCCCTTGAAAAACCGGTGCTTCAATGGTGTATGCACCACTTTTTTGCGGCTGAATTAAATAATTACGGGTGATCACTAAATAACGTTTACCGTTAACCAGTTCATAATCTTCACTCTGCTTACCTAGCTGGGTGAGTTGAGCATCTTCCATGCTTGGCGTGCTTAAGCTGCCATCAAGTAGCTCTTTAGCTAAGTAAAGTTTAATGGTGTAAACGCCAGCCTCTTGCACAAATAAGCTGTTATTTGTAAGCGAGCTTTTTAAAAATATATCATCATTTTTGCCCGCATCGCTGCTTCGCTCTTTAACCGACAAGTTTATCGGTTGAGAGCTGAGCCCTGCAACACTAAAAGAAGGAATTGTGTATTCGCCGGCTTTGCGAGTCATTAACTTAACAGACCACGATGTTTGTTTTTTAATGTTGCCGTTAATAATGTTGGTGCGGCTACTTAAACTCATAGGACCGACGACAAAATCTTTTAACAGCGCTGAAGTATCGGGTTGTTGCCCTTTGATTGAATCATCAATGCTAATATTGAGCATAAAAAACTCACCCGCCAGTACCGGGTTTTTATCAACGCTTGCCTCTAATGAAGTGGCGGCCATTAATGGCATGGCAGTTAATAGCAATAAACAGCAAAATAATCGCATTACCATGATTTTTCTACTCCTGTTGGACGGCGTTGATATTGTCTTTTTTGGGCTTCTAATTGCATTTTGTTTCTTAATAAAATAGCGGGATCGTCGGGCACTTTTCTTAGTAACTGATTTAGTTGCTGTGCTTTCTCTTTTTCTTCATTAGTAAGTTCAGCCGCCTGTGCCTGCATAGCTTGTTGTTGTGCTTGCTGCTTTTGCTCATCAGATGGCGGTTGCTCATTCATTTGATTGGGTTGACTCTGTTGCTCGTCTTGCTGAGGCTTACTATCGTCGTCTTTGTTCTCGTCTTGTTGGTTTTGTGATTGAGCTTGCATGTCAGGCTGATTTTGTTCATCTGACTGCTCACCAGATTGGCTTTGTTGATCTTTTGATTGCTCCGAGGGCTCACCCGATTGCTGCTCTTCACTGTTTTGACTGTTATCTTCGCTTTTATCTGCGTTATTTTTATCGCCATTTTTTTGCTGATCTTGTTTTGATTTATCTGCATCATCTTGACTTTGATCATCTTGATTTTGCGAATCATTACCTTGTTGGTTTTCTTGGTCTTGCTGTTGCTTAAGTAACTGCTCAACTAACGCTTGGTTATCGGCTGCTTGGGTAAAATCAGACTGCAGTGATTGCGCTTGTTTGTAAGCGTTTATAGCAGCCTCTAATTGTCCGGCTTTAGCCAGTGCATTACCGTAATTGTAATAACCAGTAGCTGATTTATCTTGACTAAATTCGTTCAGAGCGCCTTCAAACTGACCCTGCTGATAAAGTGCAGCGCCTTTGAGAGCGTTGGACTTCGCTTGCGCTGCTTGTTGGTACTCTTGGTTGTTGTAAGCTTCTAATGCACGCTGATCGGTATTTTTAAATAGCGTTGGTAACTCTACTGCATGGGCATTTTGCTGAGGTATAAAGCTTAGCAATAGCACCGCACCAATAAACGCAGAGCGCCTAAATAAGTATAGAGCTAAGGGCAGTAAAATAAGCAAGCCATAAATGCCAACATCGATTCGCCACAAGGCTAAATTTGGTTTTTCACTTTTTAGTATTTCACTGTTTGCTTGCGGTGAAAAAATGGCAATATCGCTATTACTTGGCTGATAATTAGCGTATTGGCCGCCACTATTCTTTGCTAGTCCTTTGAGTAAAGAACCATTGAGTGTAGGCACTACAATTTGGCCGTAATTATCTTTTAAAAATCCGCCTTCAGGTAACTTTATTGGTGCACCTTGCTCAGTGCCAATACCGTAAATATTAAGTCGATACTGGCTACTGTTAGTAAAGCCACTTATATCACTTTGCTGTTGTTGTTCAATACCATCGGTGATCAAAATAATATCACCATCTAGGTAGCCTGCTTGAGTGAGCAGCTCTTGCGCCATGTCTAAACCTGCCAGCACGTTGGAGCCTTTATCAGGCATAATTTCAGGGCTCAAACTAGGAATAAGATTAGCAAGGGTGGTTGCATCATTGGTCAGTGGAGAAATGGTATAGGCAGTGCCTGCGTAGGCTACTAATGCAGTATCACCTTCTTTAAATAACTCAATCATATCGAGGGCTTTAAAGCGAGATTGCAGTAATCGATTAGGAGCAATGTCGGTGCTATACATAGAGTACGACATATCCATTACAATAACGCGGGCACTTTTGCTTTGAAATACAGGGACTTGTTTTTCCTCAAAACTTGGGCCTGCACTAAATATAATGGCTAAACTGCAAAATAACGCAACTAGCCACAGCGGCTGACGAGCCTGATTATTTGATTCACTCATAACAAATTGTGCTAAATGTGGCGCAATGAGTGGCGCCGATTGGGCTTTTTTCTTTTTAAGCATGGCAATAAAAAACAGCCCTAGCGCAGGGAGTAGCAGCCATAAAATAGCGGGGCGAATAAACTCAAAATCCATTAGCTTGGCTCCTTCAATGCACGTACTGTTTTTAAAAATGCCATTGCACTTATTAATAGAATGGCCAGTAATAACGGATAATAAAACAAGGCTGTTTGCGGGCGAAAGGTCTGCTCATCGGCACTAATTGGCTCGAGTTTATCAAGCTCTGCATAGTTCTGTTGCAACCCAGCGACATCTTTGGCTCTAAAGTACAGACCCCCTGTTTGTTCGGCAATATTTTTCAGTAAACTCTCATCTAAATTGCTGCCCCCAGAGCTCATATTAAATAAACTAAAGCCACGAGGGTTATCTGAGCCGACTCCGATGGTGTACACTTTTATGCCTTCTTCACGAGCTAGTAATAGGGCATCTTCGGGGTCAAGGTTTCCTGCGGTGTTTTGTCCATCTGTTAGTAACACTACAATGCGATTACTTTCTTTTTTACTAGCAAAGCGTTTAACCGATAAACCTAAAGCGTCACCAATAGCCGTGGCACGTCCTACTAGGCCAATTTGTGCTTCAGTAAGCATTTTGCTGACGGTTTTTACATCACGGGTGAGAGGTGTTTGCAAAAACGCTGTATCACCAAACAATATTAGCCCAAGTCTGTCGCCTTGACGCTGCTCTATAAAATCGCTAAGCACTGCTTTAACCATAGTTAAACGGTCAACATATTGGCCATTATAAGCCATGTCTTGTTCTGTCATTGAGCCGGATAAATCCACAGCGAGCATAATGTCGCGACCTTCATTAGGCAGCGATATAGGCTCATCTAACCAAGTAGGGTTAGCCGATGCTGTTACTAATAATGCCCATAGCAACCATTCAAGAGTGTTTAACTTACGTGCACTGGGCTCTACATGTTGATTATTTAAATTATGCGATGCAAAACTAGGGATGCGTAAACGTGTCGTTGCATTACTTGCTGCGGGTTTTAATAGCAGTAACGTTAAAGGAAGCGGCAATAATAAAAACAGCCATGGCCAGCTAAATTCAAACATGCAGTGGCTCCTTTAGCTTAAATTGTTTAATAGCTTGGCGAAACTTATCACTGAGTGCCGGTGGTGTTTGTGCTGTGCTATATAGGCTTGAAATTTCATCTTCATTAAAACGAATTGCAGCAAGTTGACTTAGGGTTTTACACCAGTTAGCTGTGGATTGCGCTGCTAAGCGTGGATCGTAATAGGTGATCACTAAACGCTTTAAAATAATATGCAATTGCTGCGCTGATTGTTGTTGATTAGCTAATTTAATCGCATTACGTTTTGGTTTTTTAAATTGATAGTTTTTGTACATAATTATAATTAAGCCACACACTAAGCACAGTGCAATGCTAATAACTACCCACCAAGCAGGGGCTAACGGCCACCAGTCAACGTGAGAGGGAGCAATAATATCGTGAAGGCCATCAAGTGGAGAGGTTTGCATGATTTATCTTCTCACTAATTGCAGTTCCAGCGCAGTGGCTGCATCGAATGATAATAGGTTAAGCCCAGATTTTGTTAAACGATTAATACGCGCGCTAAATGCTTGCTCGGCATTTTTGGCAAATCGTTCTCTAAAACTGTTATCCATCAAAGGGAGGGCAAACTGCTGATTATTAGCACTTACCGTAACCGCTTGTTGGAAAGCAGGTAACTTATGCTCGAAGGGGTCGCTAATATGGCAGCCTATTAACTCACAGTGCCGCGCAAGTAATTCGAGTTGTTTAAAGCTGGCGTCATCTAAGGCGTTAAAATCGGATACGATATAAACCAAACTACCGGGTTTAGCTAAGTGATTTAAACGCTTAAGGTTGTCACTAAAGTTATTACTGGCAGGTTTATCAATATTTTCAAGTGCCTGCTGATGGGCGTCGCATAAATTATGACACAGCTTTAACACGGCCTTTTCACGGGCACTAGGTTTAAGCTCTAAATGCGAGTGCTGATTAAACACAACACCGCCAATTCTATCGCCACGTTGGCAAGCAGACCACGCAACCAAGGCACTAATATGTGCAGCTTGCACCGACTTTAATAATAATTGAGAGCCAAATAACATGGAGTTTGAAAAGTCAGTAAATACAAATACCGGGCGTTCTTTTTCTTCTTGAAAAAGTTTGGTGTGGGTTTCACCGGTACGAGCCGTGACCCGCCAATCAATAGAGCGTATGTCATCACCGTGTTGGTAATGGCGCACTTCGGCAAACTCCATGCCACGGCCTTTATGCGGCGCTAGATATTGCCCCGCTAAGGTGTTTTTTATTCTAACTTTAGGTGCCAGCTCAAGCAGTTGCGCTTTTGCTTTATAATACATCAGCTCTTTAAGCGATAAATTAACACCATGGCTATGACTTAATTTAAGCCATGCCTGAGAATCAAAGTGTGTTTGCATAACTTAAGGTACAGCTACTAGTTCAACAATACGGCTAATAACCTGATCTTTTGTAATACCATCGGCCTGTGCTTCGTAACTTAAAATAATACGATGGCGTAATACATTATGTACCACAGCTTGAATATCGTCAGGCGATACAAAATCACGACCACTTAACCACGCATGAGCGCGGGCACATTTATCCAAAGCAATGGTGGCACGTGGGCTGGCGCCGTACTCAATCCAGCGGCCAAGTTGCTCATCTAAGTTTGCGCCTTCTCGAGTAGCAATAATCAACTGAACTAAGTATTGCTCTAGTGGCTCTGCTAAATACAGACCCAAAATCGCTTTTCTAGCGGCAAACAGCTCTGCTTGCGAAATTTGCTCAAGCACTGGAACTTCATCATTAAGTGCTTCACCACGGGTTAGGCGTAAAATATCAAGTTCGTGCTCAGCCCCTGGATAATTAATACTTAAATGTAATAAAAAGCGGTCTAATTGCGCCTCAGGTAGTGGGTAGGTCCCTTCTTGCTCAAGCGGATTTTGTGTTGCCATCACTAAAAACAGGTCACTAAGTGGATACGTATTTTTGCCCACAGTAACTTGGCGCTCGGCCATTGCTTCTAATAAAGCTGACTGTACTTTTGCTGGTGCTCGGTTTATTTCATCCGCTAATATGAGGTTATGAAATAAAGGGCCTTTTTCAAACACAAACTCACTGGTTTGTTGACGATAAATATCAGTGCCGGTTACATCGGCAGGTAATAAGTCTGGGGTAAACTGAACACGCTGAAACGAGCCTTCAATACCTTTTGCTAAAGCATTAACCGCTCGCGTTTTTGCAAGCCCCGGAGGGCCTTCAACAAGTAAATGACCATCGGCTAATATAGCAATTAAGAGTGCTTGAGTGAGCGCTGGCTGGCCAATAATTTGGGTGTCTAAATACGTTTTTAAGTTTGAAAATGCGTTAGCTGCCATAATAAGTGGACTGTCCTCGTCAGCTTAAATAATACCTAAAGTGGTTAGGTAACAAATACTGAGCTAGTTATAAGGTTTATAAGTGGATAACTCAAGAGTTAGACTGATTTTTTGAAAATAGTTCGTTATTTTTTAACGCTTTTTAGCCTAACACAAAACTTTGTAAAACCTGCTAAAAAAGCCTATTGTATTACCCTTACACAATGTATGTAGTGATTTACAATGGCGCTTTATGATTAATTTACGTTTATCTATTGGCTTTATCACACGGGTTGTTTAGAATCGAGGAAAACATACAGGTCTGACCTGTCAGCGGGAGAGAATAATAAATGTCTGAGCAAAACATACTTAAAACACCAAAAGGCGACCGTATTGCCATTGTAAGCGGCCTACGTACTCCTTTTGCTAAGCAAGCAACTGCGTTTCACCATGTACCTGCATTGGATATGGGTAAGCTAGTAGTTAATGAAATGCTTGAGCGATTAAATTTCGACAAGTCAGAAATCGATCAACTGGTTTTTGGTCAAGTAGTACAAATGCCAGAAGCGCCAAATATTGCACGTGAAATTGTATTAGGTACAGGTATGCCAGTTGGCGTTGATGCATATTCAGTGTCACGTGCGTGTGCAACTAGCTTTCAAGCAATTGCAAATGTTGCCGAATCTATTATGGCAGGCTCTGTAAACGTGGGTATTGCTGGTGGTGCCGATTCATCGTCTGTATTGCCAATTGGTGTAAGTAAAAAATTAGCCGGCAGTTTAGTCGATTTAAACAAAGCCCGTACGCTTGGTCAGCGTTTAAAAATATTCTCAAAACTACGTTTAAAAGATTTATTACCAGTACCGCCAGCGGTTGCTGAGTACTCAACGGGTTTATCAATGGGACAAACAGCTGAGCAAATGGCTAAAACCCATAATATTAGCCGTGAAGATCAAGATGCTTTAGCACATCGTTCTCACTCATTAGCAACTCAAGCTTGGGCCGATGGCAAGTTAAAAGATGAAGTAATGACGGCGCACTTACCGCCTTATAAAAGCTTTATTGAAGAAGATAACAATATTCGTAAAAACTCAACGGTTGAAGGCTACGCTAAGCTTAAACCCGTATTTGACCGTCAGCACGGCTCTGTGACTGCCGCTAATGCAACCCCATTAACCGATGGCGCAGCTGCAGTGTTAATGATGAGCGAAAGCAAAGCAAAAGCATTGGGTTACGAAATATTAGGCTACGTACGCAGTTTTGCGTTTTCAGCTATAGGCGTAGAAAAAGACATGCTAATGGGGCCTGCCCACTCAACGCCTATTGCGCTTGATAGAGCAGGTATTACGTTAGCTGATTTAGACCTTATAGAAATGCATGAAGCGTTTGCATCGCAAACCTTAGCGAATATGAAAATGTTTGCTTCAGATAAATTTGCACAAGAGCACTTAGGGCGTAATAAAGCCATAGGTGAAATTAACATGGATAAGTTTAACGTTAACGGCGGTTCACTCGCTTATGGTCACCCATTTGCGGCAACCGGCGCGCGTTTAATTACACAAAGCTTATACGAGCTTAAGCGTCGTGGCGGTGGTTTAGCGTTAACGACTGCCTGTGCTGCGGGTGGTTTAGGTGCAGCCTTTGTATTGGAGAGTGCGTAATGACAGATTCAGTATTTAATTTAACGGTTGATGATAACAAAATAGCCGTGGTAACCATTGATGTGCCGGGTGAAAAAATGAATACCCTGCGTGACAGCTTTGCTGATGATTTAAAAGCATTATTAGCACAAGCTAAAGAGCATGCAGTGAAAGGTATGGTATTTATTAGTGGCAAAAGTGATAACTTCATTGCCGGTGCTGATGTGAAAATGCTAGACAGCGTTGAAAAACGCGAAGATGCATTAGCTATCAGCGAATTATGCCATCAAGCATTTTTTGATATGAAAAAACTACCGTATACCACGGTTAGTGCTATTCACGGCGCTGCTTTAGGCGGTGGTTTAGAGTTTGCTTTAGCATGTGATTATCGCGTTGGTACAGATAGCGATTTAACTAAAATTGGTTTACCAGAAGTACAACTAGGTTTATTGCCTGGCGGTGGTGGTACACAACGCTTAACTAAAATCGTGGGTATTCAAAAAGCCCTTGAGTGGATGCTAACTGGTAAGCAAATTCGTCCAAAACAAGCAAAAAAAGCCGGTGTATTGGATGATTGTGTACCACAAAGCGTACTGCTAAAAGTGGCCAAAGAGTTTGCGGCGAAGAAAAAGCCACAAGCTAAAGAGCCTAAACTTGATAAGATCAGTAAGCTATTAGAATCAAACCCGTTTGGTCGTAACTTTATCTTTAAAAAAGCTAAAGAAAACGTACTTAAAAAAACCGGTGGTCACTACCCAGCGCCGCTTGCGATTATTAAAGCGGTTCGTGCAAGCGTAGAGCTTGATGAAATGAAAGCGTATAAAACCGAAGCCGAAGGCTTTGCTACGTTAGTAATGAGTGATGAGTCTAAAGCACTTCGCGGTATTTTCTTTGCAACCACTGAAATGAAAAAAGAATGGCGCAACGATGACGCTCCTGCGATTAGTAAAACTGCTGTGTTAGGTGGCGGATTAATGGGCGCAGGTATTGCCCATGTAAGTGCGGTTAAGGCTAAATTGCCGGTACGTATTAAAGATGTGGCAGAGCAGGGCATAAGTAATGCCATGAACTACACATACAAAATCTTAGATAAACGCCTTAAGCGCCGTATTATGTCAAAAGCCGATATGCAGTTAACCATGAACCGCATTACTGGCACCACTGATTACAGCGGTTTTAAGCACATAGATTTAGTGATAGAAGCGGTATTTGAAGATTTAGAGCTTAAGCAAGGTATGGTTGCTGATGTTGAGCAGCAATGCCAAGCGAATACTATTTTCGCAAGTAATACTTCGTCATTACCTATTTCTCAAATTGCAGCAAAAGCAGAACGTCCTGAAAATGTAATTGGTTTACATTATTTCTCGCCAGTAGAGAAAATGCCACTGGTAGAGATCATTCCTCACGAAGGCACGTCACAAGAAACCATTGCTCGTGTAGTTAACTTTGCACGTAAGCAAGGTAAAACGCCAATTGTGGTAAAAGATATGGCTGGTTTTTATGTAAACCGTATTTTAGCGCCATACCTTAATGAAGCGGCTAACTTAATGCTTGCTGGTGAGCCGATTGAAAAAATAGATGCGGCTTTAGTCGAGTTTGGTTTTCCTGTTGGACCGTTGGCATTGCTGGACGAAGTAGGTATTGATATTGGATCTAAAATTGCGCCAATTCTTGAAAAAGAATTGGGTGAGCGTTTTAAAGGACCCGATGCTTTCTCACGCATGATTGATTCAAAACGTCTTGGTCGTAAAACAGGTCGTGGCTTTTATGAATACGACAAGAAAGGTAAGAAGGTTGATGAGTCAGTCTATGAGCTACTAGGTGTAACCCCAGCCCCACGTTTAAATAAAAACGAGATTGCTAAGCGCTGTGTTTCACAAATGCTTAATGAAGCGGCTCGTTGTTTAGATGATGGTATTATCGCAAGCCCGCGTGATGGTGATATTGGTGCTATTTTTGGTATTGGTTTCCCACCGTTCTTAGGTGGCCCGTTTAGCTACATGGACAGATTAGGTGCGAGTAAAATAAGCTCTGATATGTCTACACTGGCTAACAGCAATGCGATTTTTGCACCCTGTGAATCACTGGTTGCAATGGCTGATAAGGGCGATAAGTTTTACACTACAGCCACTAAAACAGCTGAAGTTGAGTCAGAGCAGGTAGATAATAAATCGACTGATACTCAAAATGAGATGACTGAACACAAAGATTAATGTCTTAAGTTAACGTAAAAAAGCCGCAAATTATGCGGCTTTTTTTTATGTTTGATTATCAGTAAATATAGAGATATAGACGCTTATTTACAGTAAGGCTTCAATAGCCTGTTTGTCTTTATCTGGCATATTGTCGACCACCAAATTAAATGAATTATCAATCATACGCTCAATTTCACCTTGTGGTACTGAGCCGTCTAAAATCACTGTATTCCAAAGGCGTTTATTCATATGATAACCTGGAATCACCGAAGGAAAAATATCACGTAATGACTGTGCTTCATCAGGGTCGCACTTTAAGTTTAGCCACCAAATAGGTTCGCCGTTTTCATCGGTTTCACCCTCATTGCTCAGTGCAAGGGTGGCGAACATCTTATGGTTTACTTTATATACATCAACATCTTTAGCAAAAGGTTGCGTTAGTTTAACTAACGGTTTGTTCATTAAATAAGTATGTACAGTTTGTTGGTTCATGAGCCATTCCTTGAGGTCATAATCGATAACTTAACCATAGCAGCTTTTTGCCACTAGATAACACGTGTTTCAGTCTAAATTACAGATTTATAAGTCAATACGAAGTAAGAAGCTAATCATATCACTTTATTGTTGAACAAAATCAGTTTCGTGGTATGTTTCTCGCAATCAAAAAAACAATAGGAATTCACCCATGCCAAAGGCGAGTGATGTTAAAAAAGGGACGGCTATTGACTTTAATGGCCGTGTATTAGTAGTAAAAGATATCGTACGCTCAGTACCACAAGGTCGTGCTGGTGGTAGTTTATACCGTATGCGTTTATACGATGTAGTAACGGGTAGTAAAGTTGACGAAACATTTAAAGACAGCGATATGCTTAATCTTGCTGATTTAACCCGTCGTGAAGCCATGCTGTCGTATATTGATGGGGATGAGTATGTCTTCATGGATAATGAAGATTACACGCCTTACAATTTAAATAAAGACGCCATAGCGGAAGAAATTCAATTTGTTAATGAAGAAACCCAAGGTGTGCACGTTATTGTAATTGACGGTACTGCTGTAGGTCTTGATCTTCCTTCAAGTGTTGAACTTGTTGTTGAAGAAACCGACCCTTCAATTAAGGGAGCTTCAGCCAGCGCTCGCTCAAAGCCTGCACGCTTATCAACGGGCTTAACGATCCAAGTACCAGAGCATATTTCAACGGGTGATCGCATCCGCATTAATACTGCCGAGCATAAGTTTATGGGTCGTGCTGACAAATAAGCTGTGATGAATTGATAATTGAGAGCCGAGCTTTTAAGTTGCTCGGCTTTTTTGTGTCTGATTTAAAGGACTACAATTAAATAATACGTTGCTTTAATTTTAGCCAGTTAAACGCTATTATACGCGCCTCAATTTTTAAGCAGTTTGATGACCATGGTATTATTTATTTTACTGAGCGGTGTGTTTATCGCACTTATGTATATTGAAACCATCAAAAAAGGTATGCCTGTGAAGCGCTGGTTATTTTTAGGCGGATTGTTGGGACCTGCAGCGTGGTGTTTATTTAATCTACATTACCGACGTGCATTAATACGCAATACCGGCATAAAAACGTGCCTATGGCGTGCCTAACTTGTTGCTCTAATTAAACTGAGTTTTGATTGGCTTTGTTGTTGTTTTAAAAACGCAGTAAATTCATCTTTTGAGAGTGGTTTAGAGTAGTAATAACCCTGAAGTGTTTCACAGTTAAGCTCTTCCAGTATGCTTATTTGTGAGGCTTGCTCTACACCTTCAGCAACTACATGTAAATCAAGGTTATGTGCAATAGTGACAATAGAGTCCACCATATTGCGGCCACGCTCTGTCTTCATATCATCAATAAAGGCTTTATCTATCTTAAGCGTATTTAGTGGAAACTGTTTCAAATACGCCAGCGACGAATACCCAGTACCAAAATCATCCATAGCTAAATGAATGCCGCGGGCACTTAAAGAGCGCATAATCGCAATGGCTTCTTGTGGGTCGTCCATTACGGTGCCTTCGGTGATCTCAAGTTCTAAAAAGTAAGAGGGCAGTTCATTTTTTTGTAAAATCACATCAATGCGCGAAGTTAAATCGGGTAGGCTAAATTGTTTTGCTGATAAATTTACCGCAACACGAGCGTTAAATAATCCAGCGTCTAACCATTGTTTTACGTCACGACAAGCTTTGTTTAAAACCACTTCACCAATTTCAATAATTTGCCCTGTTTCTTCGGCGATTGGAATAAATACCCCCGGGCTAATAACCCCCTTTTTCGGCGTAATAAAACGCACTAACGCTTCCATTCCAGCAAGCTTACCAGTACGAATATTCATTTTAGGCTGATAATATACCTCAAAGTGATCTTCTTTTAAGCCAAAGCGCATTAGGTTTTCTATTTGTAGTCGCTTTACTGCTTGGCGGTTCATGGTGTCATTAAAGAACAAGTAGCTGTTACCTTTCTTTTTCGCATGATACATAGCGGTATCGGCGTTCTTTAATAGTATTTCGGGGGTGTTACCATCTTCAGGGAACAGTACTATACCCACGCTTGAGGTGATAGCAAGTTCATGACCTGCCATTTTAAACGGTGTAGCTATTGCCGCTAAAAACTGTTTAGCCATACGGGTGATAGTGAGAATATCGTTGGTGTTTGACATAACCAGCGCAAATTCATCGCCGCCAAGGCGATAAAATACATCATTTTCACGGGTAAGCTTATTTAAGCGCATAGCAAGCTTTGCCAGCAAGCTGTCACCTAACTGATGACCCAATGAGTCATTTATCTTTTTAAAGTTATCTAAATCAAATACTAACAATGCATGGTGTGAATGCTGCTTTGCTAGTTTTTTTAAATCAGAAAAAAATAAATTACGGTTAGGTAAGCTGGTGGTGCGATCTCGATTGGATAAATTATTGAGCTCTGACTCCGTTTTTTTACGCTCGGTTAAATCAGAGTACACCACCACGTAATTAGTTATTTGATTTTGCGCGTTTTTAATTTCATCTATCGAAATTTCAAATGGCAGTAGGGCATGGTCGCTATTGCGCAGCTTTACTTCTTCTTGAATATGCTCGTGCTTTCGAACGGTGTCTTTTATGGTTTCTATGTAGCTTTTGTCGTAACCGGCTAAATGAAATTCTTTTTTAAGGTATTGCTCACGCACACCGCCAAACAAAGTTAAAAAGCTTGGATTAATATCAACAAGCTTAAAATCTTTATCATAAATAGCCAGTGCATCCGTGAGTGACTCAACGCATTTTGCAAATAGATTTAGTCGTTCTTCGGTTGATTTGAGCTGAGAAATATCTCTCACCGTGCCAGTCATTCTCAGTGGGCTAAGGTTTGCGTCTTTTTCAATTATTTTTCCACGGTCGAGTACCCAATGCCATTTACCAAAGCTATCTTTAATTCTATAAGTAGCTTCAAAAAAAGTACTCTCTTCAGCAAAGTGTTTTTTTAGTAGGTAATCTACATGAGTTAAATCACGAGGGTGTATAAGGCTTTTATTAGGTGGGAATTCTACTAGATTGTTGTTATTCAACACGTACTTGTCGTTAATACGAATAACTTTGCCGGTTTTTATATTCCAGTCCCAAAGCGTGTCACCACTACCTTCTACGGTACTTTTTAAGCGTTTTTCAGATTGCTGTAATTGGGAATGTGAGCGCTTGAGTGAGTGAAAAACTGTTAAAAAGTAAATTAACAGTAATGACATTATTGCACACACGCTAACGACTAGCGCATTTAAGTTCAAGCTAAATGATGACTCGAATGCACTAGCAGAGTAGGCGGTGACCAAAGTGGCCAACAACAGAATGTATTTTATTATTTTTATTTTGTTCATTGTCTTACTTCTTATTTACAAAAGACAATCTAAATCAAGCGCGAGCAAGAGTCAAAGAGAATGCGAATAAAGTGGTAGATTCTCCGATTGATTCACAGATTTAGCGCTTAAAAGCTCATATCTTGGGCGATCAGCATCAAAAATTTCAGCTGCATAGTTTTTTAAATCTTCAAGCGTTAATGCGTTTAAAGAATCTAGCAGGCGTTGCTGCATATTAAATTGATGATCGCCATTGCCAATTGCAAGCCATAAACGTTGTGAACGTAAACGCAAATTTTTGTCTTTTTCGGCAATATGCGTCACTAGCCCATGTTTTTGTTGCAGCCAGGTTTGCTCTGTCAGTTCATCAATGGTTGATAAATATTGACTAATAAACACATTATGCCTGTGCAGTAATGTGCTTGGTTCAAATTTAGGTGACTGAATATAAAAAGCAATTCCGGCACGGGTGTTAAAGGGCGCATAACCGGCACCAACTAAATAACCTAGTTGTTGTGTGGTCCGTAGCTCATTGAAATAATCTTGGTTAATTAAATGATTAAGCGCCATCATTTTTACTTTTTCATCAACATCATCGCTTAATGCTTGATAATAAATCACCATGGCATTATCGCTACAAGCGAGCTCTAATTCGTAACGAGTCACTTTGGTAATTTCAAAGAGTGGGCGCTTTAAATCTTCTATAACGGCTGACTTTTTAAGGTGCAGTGCCACCTTTTTCTGAAACTCAAGCGCTTCATTTTGTTGCCAATTGCCATGTAAAAAAGACTCAACATGAAGTGCATTAAAAAACGCCTGTCTAAACTCATTAAACTGATGAAAACAGGTATCTTTAAGTGCATTTGCTAACTCGTCAGGCTGTGGATTCCATGGCATTATTTTAGCGCCTAAAATACTAAAGAGCTCACTAACGGGTTTGTTTTGGTTGCTATTACGCCAGTGCCTTACCAGTTGTTTTTTATATTCAGCAAAGCGTTTAGCACAAATTTTTACGTTAAATAGTGCATCAATTAGCTGATCAACCAGCTCTAGTTGGCTTGAAGATAGCCCTGCAGTATGCAGGGTTAAGCCGCCTTGGTGAGAGGTTAAGTGATAACTTAAGCCCGCGAGTTCAGCTGGATAAAATTGTTCGCCAACACTATCCATAAACAAATCAGAAAACAATCGAGTCAATGCCATATGCTTTACATCTTTAACTGCAAAGTCAGAGTCCATGGCTAAATAAAAATGCCCTTTAGCCACTCTGAAGGTGGCATCTTGTTTAAACCAAAAATCAAAGCCAGCTTCTTTCACCAGTAACGTTGGATGAGCTTGCTGCGACTCTATTGGATATAGAACAACATCTTTAGCTAAATAAGGGTTTGCGGTAGGTAATAACATTTCACCTTGTGGCTGACTAATTTGTGCCAGCGCTTCGAGCCAATGCAGTGACAATTTTTCAATTTTATACGGTGTGTTATACCAAGCGGCTGTGTGTTCAGGCTCTACACCCGGATGAATCAGCACTAAACGCATATTATGAGGGGTTAACCATTGCATCGCCATTTCATGAGTGGTGGCTTTAAAGCCTTCCATTAAATAGTCGCCTTGTAAGTAATTAACTTCATCGTAATGTTGCATGTTAATACTTAAATTGCTGACCCAGTCAATCAGCCGAGATTTTTCTTGGTTATCAAATGCGATTTGCAGCAGCTTTTGCTTATCTTGATAAAGGCGAGGGAGTTTGCCGATGTTGTTATTTATTAAGCAAATGTATTCAAATACCATTTCAATAATATCTTCGTAGTATTCAATGCCTTCATCGGTCAGCGCCATACTAATATTAAAATCTTTAAAGTTACTACCGTTGATGCCACCTCCGGCAGAAAGAGCATTGATCCAGCCTTGTTCTTTTAGTACTGAATACAACGAGCCTTGTCCTTCATACCCTAGTAAGTGGGCAATAAAACTAACAGTTTTATGACGGTAAAAATCGTCAATGTTTGGCATAGCAAAGCTAATAATCAGCTTTTGTACATGCTTGTGTGGCTCAATATGGAGCAACTTACCCAAGTCTTGGCTGCGATAAAGCGGTGCCTCTATAGGTGGTTTTAATTTACCTTGTTTGCCTTTAATTTGGCAAAAATGCTGAGTTGCCCATGCTTCTAGTGTATCTAATGATTCACTGGCACAAATCACTAGAGTCATCCATTGAGCTTGGTAATGCTGATTAAAAAAGTCGCGTAACTCATCACTAATACAGCGTTTTCTATCAGCTAATGTTTGTAGGTTGCCTACAGAGAACTTAGCAAACGGATGTGCAGGGTTAACCGTTTCTTTATGCACTTGATAGATGCGCCGGCCATCATCTTTAATCTTTAATTTAAACTCAGCCTCAATCGCATTACGTTCTTTTTCGGTTTCTGCGGGATTTAAGGCGGGCGCTATAAAAAAACGGCTAAATTGTGCTAACGCCGATTCAATATGATTGTTATTAATATCAAAAAAGTAGCAGGTATGTTCCGTACCAGTCCAGGCATTGGTGTTACCACCAGATTGAGAGACAAAATTATTAAAGCTACCGGATTCAGGATACAGATCCGTACCTAAAAACAACATATGCTCTAAAAAGTGCGCTAAGCCTTGCCTATCAAGAGGATCGTCAAAGTGACCAGCGTTAACTGCCATAGAGGCTGCCGCTTTTGCTGAGTCCTGATCGCGCACTAAAAGCACTTTTAGACCATTGTCCAGTGTTAGTGTGCGGTAAGCTCTGTTATCATTGGTGCTGATTTTCAAATGATGCTCCTGAAACTAAACGTAAATTGTTAACAACAGATGATAACTTCAGGAATGCGACGCTATTTACCTGAACATCATGAAAGAACTATTTTAAGAAAATAAATAGGTTTGAGTTATTAATATAGCGGAAATTCGAGCAAATTGGCTACTGTTTTATATTCTTTAATTGGTTGATTTTTTATGAAAACAATCTTGATAATGCGTCATGGTGAAGCAACACCGATGCACTCTGATGATGTCAGTAGAAATTTGACTTCTGTGGGTCAGCAGCAAGCTGAAAAAATGGGGCTATGGTTGCAAAAAATGCACGCTCCCAGTGGCCTGTTAGTTAGCCCCTATGTAAGAGCGCAGCAAACGGCTGAGGCTGTTAAAAAAAATAATACCTTTTTATTTGAAGAAACTTGTCACGATGTTATTCCTGAGGGCAATCCTCAAGTTGCTGCAGATTATTTAGAAACGTTAATTGCGCTTCACCCAGAATGCGATACCTGGCTTGTTGTTGCCCACATGCCTATGGTGAGCTATTTGGTTGATCAGCTATGCGCTGGTAATATGCCAATTTTTAATACTGGTGCTGTTGCCCAAATTAGTTATGATGAAGCGAGCCATAAAAGTGATTACATCACCATAAATGCGCCAGCTAATGTAACCGTATAAACTACGAACCTCCCCAGCTTAAAGCCTGACAATAAAACGTGGTTAGGCATATATCTAAAGTAAAATGGTTAACCACACACTAAAACTCAACACACTTAATACTGTAGATAAAACTACCGCACTGGCTAGGGTATCTTGGTGTTGTTTTATTTGGCATGCAATTAAATAGGCATTAACGCCTAATGGTGATGCACTTAATAGCACCAGTACTTTTAACAGTGACTCATTAAGTGTAAATACGTGTGTGCCTAGCAATAATACCAAGGCAGGTAATATGACTAATTTTAATAGACTGGCAATGGCCGCTGCTTGCCAGTTATCGCTAATTTTATAAAAAGCTAAGTTAGCGCCCAATACAAATAACGCACAAGCAATAGCTGGTTCGGCTAAAAGCGCTAAGCCCTTAGTTAAGTCAGCAAATAAAGTAATCCCTGCCAAATTAACCAATAAACCAGTGCTAATACTTAACACCACTGGATTGAGTAGCATATTTTTGGAAAATGCTGACCAGGAAAACACATGACTAGCGCTGTTTGCACTAATTAAAAAAGTAAGGGTGAACAATAATGCGCTATGAAAGGTAATGATCATAAAAATAATGCCCATCATTTGCTCGCCTAATGCTGCAATAATAATAGGTAACCCCACCAATACAGTATTGGAATAGCTACTGCCAAGAGCAAACACGCTATGGCGTTCGTATTGAAGTTTTTTAGAGAGAATGTAGCGGTCAATAATTAGGGCAAAAAGGTAAATTAAAATAACCGGAATGTAAAAACTTAAAAAGCCATTTAAGCTGACACTGGTTTGTAAGTCTGCTTTGGCCATATTTAAAAATAAAAAGCTCGGCACACTAATATAAAAAGTAAACTTACTTAATCCCGCTATATGGATACGCTCTAAAAAGCCACTGCGGCTAGCAATGTAGCCACATAGCACAATAAATATAAGCGGGAATATAATCGAAAATATATGCACTAAAAGGCTCTTGTTGATTAGCGTCTAAACTCATCACTTTGCGGTAAATTAATTAATATCAGTACCGCACCTTTACCGCCATATTCGAGCGGTGCTTGATGCATAGCAATAACATCGGGGTGTTGCACTAAGTATTGCGGCACTTTATGCCTGAGGATATGGCCGCCAATTCCGTGTACAACACAGGCGCAGTAATAATGCTTTTTTTTACACTCATGAATAAGCCCTGCGAGTTCATCTTTGGCTACTTCTTTATTTAAGCCATGCAGGTCTAGAGTTAAATCAGGTATAAAATCCCCTCGACGAAGTTGTTTCGCTAAAAAACGATCCTGACCCTGTTGCACATAATTAACAGTACCGTTAGTGTCTATATCTGGCACATATTCATCAGAAAAGAAAAATTCTGATTGTTGTTGCTTTTTTTGCTGGGCAAATTGCTTCGCTTGTGACACTTTAGGTTTATTACTAAAACGGTGAGTGTCTTGTTTGAACACGCGCGCACCGCTGATACTTTGACGAAACAAGTCAATGTCATCAGGACTAATTAGGCTGTTTGAGTGGGGATCTTTTTTCATAGCGGCAGTCTAAACAAAAAAGTGGTAAAAATCGAGTAAAAAGGTGTGATACCCAAGTAGCTTTGAGGTGCATAGTGCAGCGCCAATAAGGTTAATTTAAAAGCGATTTATACTGCGTTATTGATTTGAACAACAGAGTGACTATTACACTTGCAATCAATGCCTTGTTTAAATTACCTTTAATTCTAACTGTCACTCGCACCTAGAGGTGGCTTGGGTATACAATAGGGCAATCATGGGGCCCATAGTTGTGCCTCGATTGAGTTTATTTTTTGAAAGTAGCAGGCAGATAATACTGATGAGTGAATTACTAATAGAAGAAGCAACCCTGGATGAAGCTGTTGCAGAACTTTCAACCTTACATGATTGGCTTCGTTGGACGACAAGTCAATTTGCAAGTAGCGGTATTTTCTTTGGTCATGGCACCGATAACGCATGGGATGAAGCGGTAAGTTTGTTATTACCAGCACTTAGCTTGCCAATTGATGCACCCAAAGAGCTGATGCATGCCCGTTTAACTAGCACTGAAAAAAACCGTTTAGCAGGCTTAATTGCCGAGCGCATTAACGATTTTACCCCAGTTCCATACCTGACCAACATTGCATGGTTTGCCAATATGCCATTTTATGTGGATGAACGTGTATTAATTCCTCGCTCGCCTTTTGCTGAGCTTATTAATAATCGTTTTACACCTTGGCTAGAGCAGCCAGAGTCAGTAGGGCGTATTTTAGATTTATGTACGGGATCGGGTTGTATTGCGATTGCATTGGCACAAGCATTCGAAAATGCGCAAGTTGATGCGGTTGATATATCCTATGAAGCGCTTGAAGTGGCTGATATCAATATCACCGATTACCAACTAAGTGAGCGCGTATTACCGATCCAGTCTGACGTATTCAGTGGTGTGCCTGGGCAAAAATACGACTTAATCGTAGCAAACCCACCGTACGTTGATGCTGAAGATATGGCTGATTTACCACGTGAATTCCATCACGAGCCAGAGCTTGGGTTAGCATCGGGTCACGATGGCCTTGATGTAACACGTACTATTTTAGATCAAGCTAGTGAGCATCTAACAGATAACGGTTTGTTATTTGTCGAAGTAGGTAACTCTATGGTACATATGGATGCACTGTATCCAGGCGCACCATTTGAATGGATTGAGTTTGAACAAGGCGGATTAGGGGTGTTTGTTATTAGCAAGCAACAACTAGATGCCTACTTTGCACAGTAATTATTAATACTAGCCATTCATCCCAAATGGCTGGGTAACACTATAGCCGAGATAATTCTCGGCTATAAGTCATTAGGAATGAGGAAAGTTAATGGCAGGTAATAGCATAGGGCAGTTATTTAAAGTGTCCACCTTTGGCGAAAGCCACGGCGTTGCATTAGGCGGCGTTGTGGATGGCACGCCAGCAGGCCTTGAGATAACAGAGGCCGACATACAACACGATTTAGATAGACGAAAACCAGGGCAAAGCCGCTATACCACGCAGCGCCGTGAGAGCGACCAAATTAAAATTTTAGCGGGTGTTTTTGAAGGTAAAACCACCGGTACCAGCATTGGTTTATTAATTGAAAATACCGATCAACGTTCACAAGATTATGGCAAAATTAAAGACGTGTTTCGTCCAGGTCACGGTGACTATACCTACTGGCATAAGTACGGCCTGCGCGATTACCGTGGTGGTGGCCGCTCATCTGCGCGTGAAACCGCTATTCGAGTTGCCGCAGGCGCCATTGCTAAAAAGTATTTAAAACAGTTTCATGGTATTGAAGTTAAAGCATGCTTGAGCCAATTAGGGCCAATAAAAGCCGAAAACTACGATTGGGACGAAGTGGAAAATAACTTGTTTTTCTTCCCAGACGTTAGCAAGCTTGAAGCGCTTGACGAATATATGCGTGACCTTAAAAAACAAGGTGACTCGGTTGGCGCTAAAGTAAAAGTAGTAGCTAAAAATGTGCCTGTTGGCTTAGGTGAGCCAGTATTTGATAGGCTAGATGCCGAACTTGCACATTCATTAATGAGTATTAATGCTGTTAAAGGCGTTGAAATTGGTGATGGCTTTGATGTAGTCGAGCAAAAAGGCTCAGAACATCGTGATGAGTTAACCCCTGATGGGTTTACCTCAAATCATGCCGGCGGCGTGCTTGCAGGTATTTCAACGGGGCAAGATATAATCGCATCAATTGCGCTTAAACCGACATCGAGCATTACTATTCCCGGTAATAGTATTAACACGGAAAATGAAGCGGTTGAAATGATCACCAAAGGTCGTCACGATCCTTGTGTAGGCATTCGTGCTATTCCGATTGCTGAGGCAATGATGGCTATTACTTTAATGGATCATTTACTTCGTCAACGCGGTCAAAACCCACATGTACACCACGAACATGGGCCAATTAAAGGCGCTATTTAAGCGCCTTTAATTATAATAAATGCGGCTGATATTTGATGCCGCACTTACATAACTGACTATACTTAAATACGGTCAATGGCTTGTTTCGCAACCATATAGAGTTTTTTAATCATTAAACCTAACACCCAACGGATAAATTGAGTTGTGAGCTCTACTACCTCGTATGACGCTTTACCTACAAAAGCAAGCATATGGCCAATTAAACCCTTTAACTCTTCTGTAAGCTCTACAAACTTAACCACAGATTCATGTAAGCATCGCGCTAAAATATCATAAAAAGTTAACCCAACGCTAAGACCTGCTTGTGCAGAAATAAAGGCGTATTGGCCAGTTTTCTTTAAAAAGGTAATTAAGCCATCGGTAATAATTCGCTGCCATCTAAGTGAGAATGTCACGTTATAGCGCAGAGCATATTTTAAAACTGTATGATTATAGTGAAGAGTTTTTAGTGAGCTTTCCATGCTTCCATAATCTTTGTGTGCAGCTACAGTATTAACATAACCGGGTGTGTTTTCTTCCATAGAGTGTGCACCAATATTAAAAAACGATCCTTCATTCATCGCCGTTTGGTATTCGCTTGAGGTATGACTAAATGGCCAAGCTGGTACGCAGGGTACAGGATCTGCACCGTGCGTTACACGGTACTGACCAACATTGTGTGCAGCTGAATGCACCGAATGATTTAGCACTACCCTTGGCGCACCAAACGTATATAAATTGGTGGGAATACCTTGATCACTTGCCCATATTGCTGATAGTTGGGCAATCGCACCACCTAAACTATGGCCAACAAGGTGCAAACATTTAGGCTTATGCTGTTTGACATAACTTGCAAACATCGGCTTCATGCTGGTAAAGGCTTTTTCAAAGCCAGAGTGCACTTCTAAGTTTTTAGGGCCATGGGTAATTGCTACGTTTAAGTTTGTTAGCCAATCAGCGCAGGAAGTAAAAACGGTACCACGAATGCCAATAATATGGTGGCCTTCAAATTGTTGTGATGCACCTTCTGCAGTTAAAGCGAAACCTGTAGTGCGGTTTAGAAGTTGATTGATTAAGCCACCACTAACACCTTTAATTTGGTTGTTGGTGATTTTAAAATCTCTATCAAAACTTTGTCCTAATTCTTTTGTAAATGACGTAGATGTTCTTATATCATAAACTCTAGCCGCTATAGTGGCAGCTATATTTGGGGGTAATATTGCTTGGACTTTTTCCATGTCAATCTTCCTTCTATCTTTCAGTTAAATCTGTTAAGTCGTAGTTATTTATCTGGTACTCTTTACCACCTTTTAAAAGTTTATAAGGTAAAAAGTCTTCTTCCCATCGGCAAATACTTTGTGCTACATAGTTACGGTGTATATTCTTTTGATTTCTAAATTCAAATACAACGTGAGGATTAGTTATTTCACAATTTAAAAGTGATAGTTTTTTACTATACTCAGGGACTTCATCAATACCTGACTGAGTTGCAATCCAAAGGGGGATTAAGGTGTCATTATTTTCAATAAATATTTCTTGCGAAACACGGTTTTCAACTATTAGCTTATTTGGTATTGAGGAAAGGATCGTTTTTTTGGGAAAGTGAAAACGTCCATTTTGATCTGTGCTTGCAGTATCTCGGTGGACTTTTTCATCTATGTAGATTAATGATCGTATTATTTCTAAGTTGGCAATTGGTGTGCCATTCTCTGTAACAACCCCATTGACTTCAGGGCTTAAAAATACTTCTTTCTTCTTTTTGAACCAGCTAAACATATCTTCTCCTTGACTAATGGCTGGAAAAATAATCACACAAACAAGAATTAATAAGATAATGAATCGAGGGCTATAGCTAGATTTATTCATAGGCAATCCTTGCATATTTTTATTGAACTCTAATTGAGAATAAAACACATGTAAAGTGAAATGCCCTCTTTTTAACCTCTCAGAGAGCCTGTAATTTGAGTAACCAGATTTAGCAGTTGCTTGATTAAACCGCCACTAACGTCTTTTATTTGTTTGTTGGTGACTTTAAAGTTTTCAATAAAATCTATTTCAAACTCTCTTTTATAACTGTTACTTTTTCTTATATTAAATACTCTTGCCGCAACGCTCGCAGCTGTGCTAGGTGCCAACTTATTATTCATAACTCAACCTCCTTCTCTGTAAAAAGCTCTGTAATCTTATTGAAATCTCCATCATGTATTTTGTACTTTATCTCTCCGTTCTCTATTATATGTGTTGGTATATAGTCATCTTCCCATCTACAAATACTGGAGGCTATCCTATTTAAATGCTCATTATTGTAATTTTTGAATTCAAACCTGACTAATTTATTTGTTATTTCGCAATTTATGAATGCTAATCTGTTGGTATATTCAGGTATTTCTTTAATTCCAGACTGATTAGCACTCCAGAGCTCAATTTTATTATCATCATTTAGGATAAATATTTCTTGGGAAATACGGTTTTCAACGATAAGTTTATTCGGAATCGAGGGAAAATTGTTTTTTTGGGAAAATGAAAGCGCTCATTTTGATCTGTGTTAGCAGTATCTCGGTGGACTTTTTCATCTATGTAGATTAATGAGCGAATGATTTCTAAGTTGGCAACCGGTGTACCATTGTCTGTAACAACACCATTGACTTCAGGGCTTAGAAATACTTCTTTTTTCTTTTTGAACCAGCTAAACATATCTCCTCCTTGACTAATGACTGGGAAAATAATCAAATATGCAATAATAAACAAAATAGTGAATTGAGAGCTGTAACTAGATTTATTTATAGGCAATCCTTGCATATTATTGGACTTTAAAGATGAGAGTACACTATTTAAAATGAATCTACAGTAAGCTTTTATATAGCCTCGAACTTTGATACTTTTAGTGTAAAGTATTGCGTTTAGTATATACAGGCTATACATCTTTATTGCCGCTCAATAATTTAAATGTGCTCAGCGCACCTAAAAATAAGAGAGCTGTTAGTATGCAAAAAAACAATCAAGCTTCCATCTCACAAACTGAATATAAAGCCACCATAAAACGACTCGAAGAGTTTAGCCGCTTTACCGATAGCAGCATTGGTATTCCGTTTACTAAATTTAAATTTGGTGTAGAGTCGCTGATTGGGCTTTTACCTGTGATAGGTGATTTAGCAGGGCTTATTTTATCTGGCTATGTACTAATTGAAGCGCAGCGCTTAGGTGTTAGCAAGCGAGTAAAAAGCCGTATTATTATAAATATGTTGATTGATTTTGTTGGCGGGCTCATTCCATTTTTTGGAGATATTTTTGATGCCATGTTTAAAGCAAATACGCGTAACACCCGCATACTTAAAAAACATTTAACAGATAAGCTAACTACAAACCCATAAACCATTTAAGTTAATAAGTGTGTAATTAGCCCTGTTATTAACTATTTATTTGGCATCAAAAAAGTACTTAGCGAGTATTTCTTTTTGTTGACCAAATTGATCAGACACTCCAATTCCAATCCCAATTATTTCCCCTTGTGCCTGCGGCGGCTCAGCGTGCAGCGCTTTTTGTACTAACGCTAATGCAGGATTTTTCTCATTTGCAAGTAGGGTTAAATGCGGCTGAAAATTTTGAAATACATTAGGGCTGCCATAACGTTCAAAAGCCACAAGTTTATTAGGGTAATGCTTTACCCAACTTGGCACTGGTGCTTGATGATCGCGAAGCGGCTCAAGCTTGAGAGTAACCTCATCTGCCAATCGTTGTAATTGATATGATTTTTCTAAGTTTATAAATGCCCAATTACTTGGTGATACACTAAATCCATTGGCTTTTATCTCAAACGACTGATGTTCTTTTACAATGCGCTCAACCATTTGCTTAATTTCGTTTTGTGCTTCAAGTGGGTAATCCGTTAAATACAAGGTGGCATGCACGGGTAACCCTTGTTGGTAAAACGTAGTAATTTGGTGCGTAGCCAATTCATCGCTGGTGTTAGCGACTAGCTCAACAATAGGCTTAGAAGGAATAGCAAATACGTTAATACTTATGCTTTTTGCATAACTGCTGGCAGAAGTAGCCAAGAGTGTTAAAAAAGTAAAAGAGATAAATAGCCACGATAAAGAGCTGTGTTGTTTAACCATAAGAGTGAGTCAATTCAGGTTTTTGGTTGGCATATGGTAAGCGCAATTAAGTGATCAGTAAATAAGTGCATAAAGTTTTATATTTTTGATTTTGTGACTAATATTACTTTAGCTCCATACGGATTATGGATATTGTTTCTAGCAGTATTCAACTCTCTGTATTTATTGCTCTTAAAAGTGCTTCAAGGAAAGTTCAATGATATTTAAAGCGTTAAATAAGTTAAAAAGAACAGTGCGCTTTTCTATTCGTTTAACGGTTGTGGCGGTATTTGTATTGGCAACGTCCATTACCGCCATTATAGCCACTAGCTTACAGTATTACTTCAGCGAAAAAATGGCACTAGAGTCTAACTTGTTGCATTTCAATATGACCACGCAATCTGTTGCTGATTACCTATCACGCATCAATGAAAAATCTGAAAATACTTTAAATATGATGGTTAAAAATACTTCACTAGTAGGTAATAACTTTTCAGATAAAACAGAGCTGCGTAATGTATTGAGCGAAATAATGGAATTAAACCCTGTGTTTTACGCATTTTCTATGGGCTATAGCAATGGAGACTTTTATGAAATTATCAATCTTGGGAGTGGTAAAATAGTCAGAGAGCGTTTAAATACGGTTGATAATGACCGGTGGGTTGTGATTCATATTAAAGCCGAAAAAGGGCAAAGGGTAGAACACAGGTACTACTTTGATGCTGATTTTAACTTAAGAGAACAAACCAATAAACCGACGTTTTTTGATCCTCGAGAGCAAACGTGGTTTAAACAAGCAAATTCAGAGCAGGTGAATAAAACTAAACCTTACTTACTCTCGCATTTACAAACTTCAGGTCAAACCTACTCGATTAAAACCAAAGGCGAAGACCATGTGTTAGCTCTTGGAGTTATGGTCGATAATATTTCTAATTACTTAATAACACAACAGCAGCAGTTAGGTATGCATAACTCTGCGCAGTTATTTATATATAATCGCGAAGGAGAGATTGTTGCTTCAAATCAGAAAGATAAGGTTGATAAAAACAAAAGCTTGAAACAATTAACGCTAAGCGAGCAACAGCAAAAAGTAATTGCACAATACCCGACTATTACAGTATCAAACGAAACAAATTGGGCCCCTATGGACTTTAGTGTTAGTGGTACGCCCAATGGCTACAGTATTGAATATATCAATGCGATTGCGCAGCTACTGGGTATTAAGATAAATTATGTTAATGGACTTAGTTGGCAAGAGTTACTTAATTTATTTAAAAATAATCAGATAGATGTACTTCATCCTGTAGTTAATACCACAACGAATAATACCTTAGGTATGCTTAGTACACCCATGGTAAATTTGCCTTTGAGTATTGTTAACCATCAGAGCAACCCACCAATCACCCACATACAGCAACTTGCTGGTAAGTCAGTTGCAGTGGGTGAGGGCTGGTCAATTGTAAAAACATTGCAAGCGCAATTTCCAGAAATTAACTTAGTAGAGGTTCCCAATACAAAAGCGTTGTTAACGCATGTAGCCAATGGTGATACCTATGCGGGAATAGACAGCAAGGCGGTATTACAATATATCCAACAACAATTTTTTATTGATGGGGTTCAGTATAATCAACTAGATGAAGAAAGTGCCGCGCTTTTTTCAAATGACTATCACTTATTATTTCATAACCAAGACGCTCAATTAAAAGCCTTGTTTGACTATGCAGCCACGCAACTGCCTATGCAATTTAAACAACAACTTAGTGATAAATGGCTTAATACTAATCCAGAGAAAAAATCAAAAGTTGTGGGCACTGTCCCCTATGAGCAATTAATTACTTTATTAGACGATGATAGTAATTTCTCTAATTTAAAGTTAGTGCATATTAATGGCAAAGAACAGTATGTATTTATTAAGCCTTTATCTGACTATTTATCGCTAGCCAGTACAGGTTACTTAGCCATTATGGTTTCTAAAGAAGATGTATTGAGTTCTACACGGAAAAAAATAAAGCTTTCTCTTATCATTACTGCTGTTTGCCTTATTTTGATATTACCTGTGTCGTGGTTTTTTGCATCCCCCATTGTTGCCCCAATTAAAACGCTGGTGGGTGAAAATAATAAAATTAAAAATCGTCAGTTTAAGCAAGTCTCAACCTTAAAAAGTCATATTAAAGAAATTAATACTTTAGCCAGCTCTATGGTCGAAATGAGCAAGTCGATACAACAACATGAAGAAAGCCAAAAAGCACTCATGGCTTCGTTTGTTGAGCTTATAGCTCAAGCAATTGATGATAAGTCTCCCTACACTGCGGGACACTGCGAACGTGTCCCAGAGCTAGGTATTGAGCTTGCTAAAGCCGCTTCAGAATCAGAGTTACCTGCCTTTCAAACGTTTAAATTTAAAAGTGATGAGGAGATTGAAGAGTTTAGCTTAGCTGCTTGGTTACATGATTGCGGTAAAATAACTACTCCAGAGCACATTGTCGATAAAGGCACTAAGTTGGAAGTGATTTATAATCGTATTCATGAAGTAAGAACACGGTTTGAAGTCCTTTGGCGAGATGCCGAGCTTGATTACTACAAGTCATTGCAACAAACCCCAAAAAATCAGAGTGAGCTAGCTAAGCAGTTGGCAGCTAAACATCAACAATTACTGGACGATTTTGCCTTTATTGCACAGTGTAATATTGGCGGCGAAAAAATCACAGCAGCCTCGCTTGAGCGTTTAACCTTGCTAAGCAATGTTACTTGGGTGCGGCACTTTGACGATAAGCTAGGGCTTTCACCTGTCGAAATGTATCGCTATGCACAAACGAGTGACACGCTGCCTGCTACTGAAAAGCTACTCAGCGATAAGCCTTGGCATTTAATTCCTCATGATAAACCGATTGAATATGACGAGCGTTTAGGAATAAAAATTGCTCCGTGTAAATATAAATATAATTTAGGGGAGCTTTATAATTTACAAACTTCTAGAGGCACCCTTACCGCAGAAGATAGGTTTAAAATTAATGAGCATATTATAAGTACCATACGTATGCTCGATACATTACCATTTCCTAAAGAGTTGGAGCGTGTCCCGCGTTTTGCCTCTACTCACCATGAAACATTAAAAGGAACTGGCTATCCTCGTAAACTAAGTGCCGATGATTTATCGATACCTGAACGGGTGCTGGTACTTGCTGACATTTTTGAAGCATTAACTGCAGCCGACAGGCCCTATAAAAAGGCAAAAACACTCAGTGAGTCCATTGGTATATTAGCTAAAATGGTGGCCGATCATCATGTTGATAAAGCCGTATTTGAATTATTTTTAAGTTCAGGTATTTATCTTGATTATGCTAAGCGCTATCTCAATGCTGAACAAATAGATGAAGTAGATGTTTCTAAATATATAACCTAGGGCCAAAGCGTTAAAATTAAACCGCTTAGCGCTAACAATGTTTTTAATCACTTGTTTTTTACTTTGTAGATAAAAGTACGTACAATTCGCTTCGTTTTTAGTGTGCTTTATACTAATTTCATCTGTCTTTAAAGCATCGGGTTCAAACGAGTATACGAAGTATTTATGCACCAAGTAGCTGATCTGATTTCTATTTTCGAACACACTTTTTACCAAAGCTATAACACGCGTTTGGTAAAAGGTGAGCATGAGCCTATTTACATTCCCGCAAATGATACAACCCCGCATCATCAAATTGTGTTTGCCCATGGTTTTTATGCTAGTGCATTGCATGAAATAGCTCATTGGTTAGTGGCAGGTTCTCAGCGCCGTTTAAGTGAAGACTATGGTTATTGGTATTGCCCTGATGGGCGCGATGCTACACAGCAAGCGGAATTTGAATCAGTAGAGGTAAAACCTCAAGCAATAGAGTGGGCATTGAGTGTGGCTGCCGGGTTTGATTTTAACGTATCGGTAGATAATTTAAATGGTGAGCAAACTTGTCGATTTGCGTTTCAGTCTCGCGTTCATGCAAAGTTATTAGAGTTATTGCAAAACGGGTTTAACCCAAGAACAACCTTACTATTAAAAGCACTATGTAAATTTTATAACACCACGTGGCCATTACATGCTGCGCAGTTTACATGGCGTTCTCCCGAGGAGTTAAAAGATGCAGTTTAAGTTAGGATTGATTGTAAATCCGGTCGCAGGGCTCGGTGGTACTGTGGCGCTTAAGGGCAGTGACGGTGAAGATACCGCAGCTAAAGCCATTGCATTAGGTGCAGAGCCTAAGTCAAATAGCCGCACTAAAGCTGCACTTGAAGTGCTTGTACCTCATCAATCAAACATTACTATTTATACTGTTAATGATGAAATGGGGGAGCAAACAGCAAAAGCGCTGGGCTTTAATACGCAAGTGGTTTATCAAAGTAACTCACCCACAACCAGTGACGATACCGAAGCTGCAGCTCGTTTATTACAGCAACAAGGTGTTGATTTAATCTTATTTGCTGGTGGCGACGGAACGGCGCGCAACATTTGCCATGCTGTAGAAGACTCGGTACCCGTGTTGGGCATTCCAGCAGGGTGTAAAATTCACTCAGGAGTATATGCCATTACGCCAAAAGCCGCAGGCCGTGTAGTTGAAATGCTGGTAAAAGGTGAGCTGGTAACATTAAGCGATGCTGATGTGATGGACATTGATGAAGTGGCCTTTCGCCAAGGAACAGTAAAAGCAAAACGTTATGGTGAAATGCAAGTGCCAAGTGAAGTGCGCTATGTACAAGCGGTTAAAAATGGCGGTAAAGAAACCGACGAGCTGGTGCTAGCAGATATAGCTGCTTATGTCGTTAGTGAAATGGATGCCGATATCCTCTATGTCATGGGTAGTGGCTCTACCGTTGGCGCAGTGATGGAAGAGATGGGGCTTGAAAACACCTTACTCGGTGTTGATCTCGTTGAAGATCAAGCCTTAGTAGGCCAAGACCTAACAGCCCAGCAACTTCTTGAACTTACCAAAGAACGTGAAACAAAGTTAGTGATCACCCTAATTGGCGGCCAAGGGCATATTTTTGGTCGAGGCAATCAACAACTCAGCCCTGCGTTAATTAAAGCGATAGGCCGCGATAATATTATTGTGGTGGCTACTAAAACAAAATTACAGGCTTTAAATGGCCGACCGCTGATTTGCGATACCGGTGATAGCAAATTAGATGATGAATTAAGCGGTTATATACGTGTAACCAGTGGGTTTAACGACCATATTATGTATGCAGTAGGTCATCAAGATGGGCTGCACCCAGAGGAGAAGTAACACATGAGTTTAGTAAATTACATAGATGCTGCGCAGCAATATTTTGATGATTTAGTGATAAAAGCAACCGATGACGAGTTATTTGCCGGCGGTTATTTACGCGGCCACTTTGATTTAGCCGTAGGTTATGCACAAGTTGAAGAATTAAATCTAGAAATTGCAGAACTAAACGACACGGTTGAAAAAAGCTTAGTAAAAGCTTATCGCAATGGCGAACTTAATGAAGATGATAAAGCACTCGTAGTAAGAATATGGGATGAAGTAAAAGCACTCGCATAAGCTTTTTTTATTCATTAAAAATAGCGCGGCTACTGAGCCGCGTTTTTTTGTGCCTAAAAAAGAACTTGTTTATTCAGTTAAAATTTACCTCATTCCTTAGATACGCTAAAGTAGCACAGTCTAAATTCTAGGGAACAAGTGAAATGAATAACAATAATGATGCGACAATGCCAACTGGCATAGTTGCGCGATTTTTAAATTTTGTTGAGCGGGTAGGTAATAAGCTTCCTGATCCAGCAATTATCTTTTTGTTTGCCATGTTATTAATCTGGTTTTTGTCTTGGTGGTTTTCAAGCGTCACATTTGATGCAATAGACCCTCGTACTGGCGAAGCCATTATCATTAATAACATGCTTGCCAGCGATTCGTTGGCCACTTTTTTATCTTCTATGGTAAAAACTTTCACCGGTTTTGCGCCACTGGGTGTAGTACTGGTTGCTATGCTAGGTGTAGGCGTTGCAGAGCATTCGGGCTTTATTAATACCGGCCTTAAATTAATGCTCAAAGTAACGCCTAGAAAATTACTAACACCCTCAATTATTTTGGTAGCTATTGTGAGCCATACGGCTACCGATGCAGGGTATGTGCTGGTTATTCCACTTGCTGGGGTAATATTTTTTGCAGCAGGTCGTCATCCGCTTGCCGGTATTGCAGCGGCATTTGCAGGGGTAAGTGGTGGTTTTGGTGCTAACTTTATTCCATCTGGAATTGACCCATTACTGCAAAGCTTTACGCAAAGTGCAGCACAAATTATTAATCCAACAATGAGCATTAACCCGCTTAATAACTGGGGCTTTGCTTCAGCATCAAGCTTATTTATTGTGATGTTAGGTTGGTATATCACCGATAAAATTATTGAACCACGTTTAAAAAATTCACCAGTTGATGGCGAAACTCAAGACCTACCAGCATTTGAAGATGCCCGTAGTGACGAAAAGCGCGCCTTTCTTATTGCCAGTAGCGTAATGATTGCAGGTATTGCATTATTAGCTTATGTATCTGCACCCGCTGATTCAGCTATGCGCAGCAGCGATGGCTCGTTAACAAACTTTAGTTCACCATTAATGCAATCAATAGTGCCGCTAATCTTCTTATTATTTTGGATCCCAGGCGCAGTATATGGTTTTACCGTAGGCACCTTTAAAAGCTCTAAAGACATGATAGACGCGATGAGCAAAGCCATGAATGGTATGGCGTATTACATTGTTATGGCATTCTTTTGTTCATTATTTATTGCTGCATTTAGTAAATCAAACCTAGGTGCTTTACTGGCAATTGAAGGGGCTCAAGTATTAAAAGCAATGGAGTTACCGAGCTCTGTAACGGTAGTAGGGATTATTTTCCTAACTGGTTTTGTAAACTTGTTTGTTGGTTCAAGCTCGGCTAAGTGGGCACTATTAGGTCCGGTATTTGTACCTATGCTAATGCAGCTCGGTATTTCGCCAGACTTAACGCAAGCAGCGTACCGTGTGGGAGATTCTAGCTCTAATATTATCACCCCGCTAATGCCATACTTCCCGCTGGTGGTGGTGTACTGTCAAAAATACGTTAAAGGCACAGGCATAGGTACGCTTATCGCGATGATGCTACCGTATTCAATCGCCTTTATGATCGGTTGGAGTATCTTCTTGCTAGGCTACTGGGCACTCGGTATCCCATTAGGACTTGATGCCAGCTACGTGTATCCCGCAGTGGCGCCTTAACTTATATCTTGATTCATAAACCTCACTCACTCGAGTGAGGTTTATATAAAAGTGCTGTAATATTCAAAGCAATTCTAAGTTACCTTTCTAAATCTCTCACTATATAGCCAAACAAACTAGCCTCACCAAAAATATAAACATAATCGTTTTTGTTATTCATTATTGTAGACTTATCGTCGTACCACCTAAAATCATGAGTTTCGTTTGTTTTAGGATCTTTAAAATATAAACGAGTACAATTATCTTCATAATCAGAACCACACTTTTGTACATCAGTTAGGATATATTCCTTATACCAATAGTCGCCTTGCGTGTAGTAAGCCCATAATTTAATGGGGGCAGAGAATAAAAAATAGAGACTTGCATAGATTAACAAAGGGATTAATGGGTACGCGAATATTAATGATAATTTCGTTTTTGTATCTGAAAAACTATATTTAAGATGCTCTCTGTATTTACTGCAGCGTCTATATTTATTGAATACAAGTATATTTAAATAGATGAATGATGCGCCACAAATAATAGGGAATGCTATAAAGAAAATAACGTCGTATATTTCATTTGTGATAAATGGTGGATCTGTAAAGTCCATTAAAATAGGAATAATGATACATAATAAAATAGGTAACATTATTACTACAAAGAGTAAGTTGTCGTAATTTCTTTTCAATTTTTAATTCGTCCGTGAATTATAGCCTTTGCTTAGTTTACATAAATTTTATTGTTTTAAAAATCAAAGAAAACATGTTTATACACATTAAGTAATCTGAGTTATTGGATAATAAAGCTATCTCAAGCAGCTTTTTCAACGCTAATTGCGTTGAATTTACTTACAATGGCTAGTAATTGACGCGTAATTTCGCCTTGTTTTCACTGCAATCTCTGGTTAGAGAAAACAAACAAAATATTTTTAATTCAATATTTTAGTTAAGTACCTAATACTGGCTAGCGGCTTCAAGTTACGGAATTTAAGCTGACCTGATACCTGAATTCTAGACACAAAAAAACCTTGGCACTTTCATGCCAAGGTTTTTTACTAAAGAGTCGTTGCTTACTTAGCGGTAAAGCTAACTGGGCGACGTTCTTTACGAGGGCCGCTACGCTTATCAGGGCGTTGACCATCTTTATTAAAGCTACGCTTCTTGTCACCAGCAGGGCGTTCAGAACGCTCGCCGCGTGGCTCAGAAGGGCCTTGATCTTGTGTTAATGTCATACCCATTGGGCGTTTACAAATAAACACTTTTTGGAAGTGATCAAGTACATCTTTAGGCATGTTTTGCGGTAATTGTACCGTACTGTGACTGTCGTGAAGACGAATGTCACCAATAAACTTGCTTGAAATGTCTGCTTCGTTAGCAATTGCACCAACAATGTTCTTAACCTGAACACCATGCTCACGACCTACTTCGATACGGTACGTATCCATAGGACCTGCATCACGGCTATTACGCTCGCGAGGTTTACGCTCAGCGCGCTCACCGCCACGTTCGTTACGACGACCACGGTCACCACGATCATTACGGTCGTTGCGAGGGTTGCGTTCGTTACGTTCACGCGGTTGAATCTTAACTTCTTCAACTTTAATTGGTGATTGTTGCTGTGCTAAACACAGTAATGCACCCGCTAAGTCTTCAGGAGCAAGCTCAAGTTTTTGTGCCATGTTGGCAGCCACTTCGTTGAAGAAAGTAATATCTTTGTTTTCAAGTGCAAGCGTAAGCTTTTCTTGAAGCGCATTGATACGTTTCTCTTCAACAACTTTAGCTGTTGGTAATTCAACTTGTGCGATTTCAGATTTAGTATGACGAATGATATTTTTAAGTAAATAACGCTCGTTATGTTTAACGAAAAGAATTGCTTTACCAGTACGACCAGCACGACCTGTACGGCCGATACGGTGAACGTAGGCTTCAGAATCTTGTGGAATGTCGTAGTTGATAACTAAGCTTAAACGGTCTACATCAAGACCACGTGCCGCTACGTCTGTTGCAATAACAACGTTGAGCATGCCGCTTTTTAAACGATCAACTGTGCGCTCACGCGCTTGCTGGTTCATGTCACCGTTAAGTGGAGCAGCAGAGAAACCTTCGCGCTCTAATAACTCAGCTAGTTGAACTGTATCGTTACGTGTACGTACGAAAACAATAGCACCTTCATATTGTTCTGCTTCTAAGAAACGAACAATGGCTTTGTTTTTATGTACGTGTGCATTCCAAAACACTTGCTCTACTGACGATACAGTTGAGTTGCGTGCAGAAATATGAACCTGTTCAGGATTGTTCATATATTTGCTGCTGATGTTTTGAATTTGCTTAGGCATAGTCGCAGAGAAAAGACATGTTTGCTTTTCACGCGGCGTCTTTTCCATGATGTTTTCAACATCATCGATAAAGCCCATACGTAGCATTTCATCGGCTTCATCAAGTACAAGTGCTTGTAAAGCATCAAACTTGATAGTGCCACGGTTTATGTGATCGATTAAACGACCCGGTGTAGCAACAATAATCTGTGCGCCACGACGAAGTGCGCTCAACTGGATGCTGTAGCTCTGGCCACCATATAGTGCCAGTACTTCAACACCACGAGTGTGTTTTGCATATTGTTCAAATGCCTCAGCTACTTGGATCGCAAGCTCACGGGTTGGTGTGAGTACAAGGATCTGTGGCTGTTTCACAGACGGGTCAATATTATTTAGTAATGGCAGTGCAAATGCTGCTGTTTTACCTGTACCCGTTTGTGCTAGTCCCAGTACGTCCTTTCTTTCTAGCAATAACGGTATACATTGAGCTTGGATTTCAGATGGTGTCTTGTAACCCAACTCTTCAACTGCCTTTAAAATTGCAGGAGAAAGATTTAGAGATTCAAACGTGACTGGTTCTGACATTAATACGCCTCAACGAATTTAAAGAGGCGCGCATTGTATAGGAAATACGAGGCAAATGCTTGTATAAATTACAACTAATTTATATGTGGTTGATGTTGGTCGAAATTTAACCAGCTCAAGTTGTGCGTTAATTAAGCTGGTTAACAATATACCTACAAATTTACTGGTAAAGGCCTAGGTTTTCTTTGGCATAGGCTTCAAATTCTGTAAAACCACCAATGTGTGTTTGGTCTACAAAAATTTGTGGCACAGTCGGGCATGGTTTGCCTGCAGATTTCTCTAAATCTTCTTTACTGATACCTTCTTTGATGATGTCGATGTAGCGGTATTTAAAATCATCGCGGTCATTAGCAAGTTGCTCTGCAACATCTTTAGCGCGAACACAAAAAGGGCAGCCTTCACGGCCAAAAATTACTGTTAACATAACGCTCTCCTCAAATTAATTGATCCTAGTGTAACTAATTTCATTATTTATTACAGTGCAAAAAAACGATTATTGTGTTCGCTTTTTTTAGGGTCTGTAAAAAAAATAAAAAATATTTTATAAAAAAATCTTGAAATAAAATTGTCCGCCCATAAATAGTTATTTGAGGACGCCTGATGGGTCTTCATTTAAACAGAACTATTTGAAAATTATATTATTAATTAATTTTTGCCGTTACTTGTTCAAACGAAAAGTGGCAGCAATATATCGCTTAAATATGAGGATATTATTATGCGTACAGTAGATTTATCACCCCTATACCGTTCATTCATTGGTTTCGATCACTTAGCATCATTAATGGATGCCGCTGCACGAACTGACAAGCAGCCAAGTTTTCCTCCATACAACATCGAAGCACTTGATAAAGACAAATACCGTATCACTATGGCAGTTGCTGGATTTAGTGAAGACGAGTTAAGCCTGCAATCTGAAAACAACACGTTAGTTGTATCAGGCACTAAAGCAGGTAAAGATCAAAACGATGAACGTAAATTCATTCATCAAGGCATTGCCGAGCGCAACTTTGAGCGTAAGTTCCAGTTAGGTGACCACGTTAAAGTACTTGGCGCAGACCTAGCTAACGGCTTACTAAGCATCGACCTTGAACGTGAGATCCCAGAAGCGCTGAAGCCACGTAAAATTGAAATTGGCTCAGGCAATATGCTAGAAAGTAAATAGCTTAGATAGCACACGTATTTTCCCTGTGAAAAGCCGCCATTTGGCGGCTTTTTGCGTTGTTAGTCTTTTAAATCTATTTGCATTTGTTTTAAAGCGTTAATTTTATCTATTGCAACTTGTAGTTGTTCTTGTGAAAGCTTTTTTTGTCGGCCTTTAGCAAGTAAGTCTTCAAGTTTTAATATTTTGGCTTTTGCAGCAACAACAAAACGTTGTTCGAGCTGTCTTTGCTGTTCAAGGTGGAAATCTTGATATGCCTGGTGATTATTTAGATCACCATTGTACTGAGCCACTGGCTGAGTATTTTTTACTATGTTGGGTAAATAGGCCACAGAGGTTATTGTTGGTAAGGGCTGAGAGCTAGTATTACTAGTTGCAACCGTTTTCAATTGCGTGCTTTCCAACTCTTGAGTCATGTCAGCAGCAGTAAGTTCAAGGGACGTTATTTGCTTGACACTTTTAGCTTGGTTAAGACCATCAATATTCTCTATTGTTGGTTTGCTAGTATAATGAGTGAAAAGTGTGTAAATACCAACACAAGCTAAAGCAATGACAGAAACGAAATTTTTTTTACTCATAAAATTACTCTCGTCTTATTTTGCCACTTGAGCCAGTTATTTTCATACTGTTGTGCCGCTTTTTGTTTTGCGATGGCCTTTGTTGCTTGGTATCGAACGGTTTCATCTTCTGGCGAAAAGTAATCAAACTGATGCTCATAACTGTGTATCACCACCCATTCACCTCTAGGTGTACGTATAACAGCAGAAATGGTGTTTTCTTTAGTTGTGAACGCAAGTTGTACAACCCAACTACTTTTGTTTTTGCGATTTAATTCACTATTGTATTGAGCATATATATCTTGTTTTCCTGATATTACTAATGCTTGTTTAAGTGATTTGTTATCCGCCAACGTGCGAAAGTCTACAGCATTGGTTCGACTAGCAAATTGGGCTCCGTGGGCTTTCACTTGGCTTAAAAATTTAAACTGCGATTTATTTGCTTGATAAAACGCTTTAATTTCGCTTTTGTTTACTTGTTTCTCTAGCTTTTCAAGAACGGGGCTCTGCATGTGCATCATTGTATTTATGCCTAGCCAGCTTTGAATGGAGGGTCGCAAAATATCTCCTTTAGCTATTTCATACAGATGTTCAATATCAATATTCTGCTTTGCCAAAATCGGTTTGGCTTTTAAAAGCGCTATATTGAATTGCCGTTTTTTTATTAATTCACTTTTGAATAGTTCACTATCTCCTCTATGGAGTTTAAAACGTACCTGCATTGATAGTGTATCGATAAATTCATATAAATTAATAGAGTTATACAAAATAGGGGTTAAATCGATCTGCTGCATTTTTTTAATCAAGCTTTGCACATATTGACCATTTTTAGGGTACGGCCCTAATGTGTGTTTAAGCCATTGGCTATCATAAGTGTCAAGCTTTACCTGACTTGACTGTGCCTTTATAGCTAATTGCGAATCGAACAGATTTTTTAAGTAACGTTCAACATGGTATTGAGTGCTAAAACCAACGGCAGATTGTCGTTTTATTATTGCAGGTGTTTTTAGCGCTGCTTGTTGTAACAAAAACTGATTCTCATACAGACGAGTTCTAACTTCATTGATTGTAATTTCAGGTTTGTGCTTTAAATAAGCACGATGCATAAAGTTAACTTCATCACTACTGTATTGTGTAAATGAGGCCATTACTAGGGAGTGGTAAAAAGCCCCTAGTAATGTAATCACTAAAATAGCCATTTTTTTCATTAGCGAGCAACCATGGCGTGGTTTAATAAGTGCACCACCATTGCTATTGCATGGGGCACTACTTGCTTAGCTATATTAAGGCGATCAAAATGATCTTCTGAGTTGAGTACAATCCCACCTTGTGCATAAGAAAATGAACCGCCTTGAGTTAATAATGGGCGAACATCTTGGCTATTTTTATCTAAAGGCGAGAACGTTTGCATTGCTTGAGTAACGAGTGATAAATCGTTGAGCTGCTCTTGATCATAGTAATCTTTTACCCAACTTTCCCAGCTAGAGTGGTTAAGGTCTGATGTGGTCCATGTGTGGTGAGGTTGTAATAAATCAGTAGTATGAAATACAAACCCTAACACTTGAGGATTTCCGCTTTGTAAGTAACTTTGATACCAATATTGGCCTAAATTATCGATAGGTTGAAATGGCATTTCTTCAAAGTCATCGTACATAGAATAGGTTGAGTTGCTATCGATTCTGTAGTGAGATTCTGTTACACCATAACTGTTATATTTTGAAGAGTCGGCATTGAACCAACCTGTTTCCCCCCCTTTACCATCATCAAGATAGTCACCTTTAAGCCAAGCAGATGCAAGATTATCAATAGTGCCCCAAACGGTGAGCTTCTCATAATTATAACCACCAAAATCGTTTCCATGTTGGTCTGCACCTTGGGTATGATTTTGAAAATGCCAATAGCTTGTATATTTAACTATACTTTGCGCTGCTCCCCATACTGGCGCTTGAACACATGAACCTGTAATAGCACCACAGAAAAAGGTGTCTTCAAAGTCATCTACGTCATAAGCAGCTTGTCCCAGCAGCTCGGCTAATTCAGAGATTGTCAGATTGTTTTGTGCAGCGTACTGACGTAGGGCAGCATATTCGGTGCTGGCTGGGTGTTGCTGCATATAATTTACGGCATCTAGAACAATACGTTTGTGAGTTTCTTGACTAAAAGCTTGAGCTTGGCTTGTACCGAGTAATAAAAGTGTCGCTGCAATTAATTGTTTTTTCATTTTATTCTCATCATAGTTTGGAGTAAGAGGTGCTATTAAAAAATAAGCTCATTACACTGACATGACAAATAAATTAAACATTTAATTAACAATATTACCTGATTTTGGTACTTTAATATTAACTATCAAGGATACCGCCGCCAATTGACGGCATTTATATTTATAGCTTTTCAATATTATTTAAATAGTTGTTAGCTTGCTCTAAGGTTTCTTGGCGTAATGATTCATCTTGTTTATCCCAATTACGATAAACCATGCCTATTCGTGGGTTTTTCTCAAGTCGTTCTCGGTGTTTTTGCATAAACTGCCAGTAAAGGCTGTTTAGCGGACACGCGTCTTTACCCACTTTTTCTTTCACTTTGTATTGGCAGCTTTTGCAGTAGTCACTCATTTTATTTATATAGTTGCCGCTGGCCGCATAAGGTTTAGTGGCAATGATGCCATCGTCAGCAAATTGGCTCATCCCTCGTGCGTTAGGCATTTCTACCCATTCAATAGCATCGATATACACGCCTAAATACCATTCATCCACTTCATCAGGATTTATGGCGGTTAATAAGCAAAAATTACCTATTACCATTAAGCGCTGAATATGATGGGCATACGCGCTGTCTAAGCTTTGTGTTAATGAGTGGCTTAAACAATTCATTTTTGTTTTACCATTCCAAAAATAACTCGGTAGTGCTCGAGTTGCATTAAGCTGGTTTTTGTTGGCGTAATCGGGCATGTTTTTCCAATACACGCCACGCACATATTCGCGCCAACCCAGTACTTGGCGAATAAAGCCTTCAACCTGAGAAATCGATATTTCATCTTGGCGTTGGTGGAACTCTTTAACAACACGGTCGATAACATAGCGAGGGTGTAAAATTTTGGCATTTAACGCAAACGATAACCGGCTGTGATAAAAGGTATCTTTATCAGGACATTGATCTGTCATCGCATCTTGAAATTGACCGAAACGAGGCAGTAAATGTGCACAAAAGTGATCAAGTGTACTGATAGCTTGTTTACGGGTTGTTGGCCAGCTTAACTGAGTTTCTATTTGTCCAAAGTAATTTATTTTATGTTTATCTAAACGTTCAATAATGGCGCTAACATCATTTTTAAATAATTTTGGTTTTGGGATATCGGCTAAGTCGTTTTTTGAGAACTTATTACGGTTATTTGCATCAAAGTTCCATTGACCGCCGTGAGGTTTTTCATCCTCCATTAAAATATCGAACTGCTTACGCATTGCCCGATAAAAATGCTCCATAGTGACGTGTTTATCTTTTTTAAAGCGTTTGTCTATGTCGTTAAATGCCAATAAAAAGTGCTCGCTGTCGCAGGCATTCACCGTTAACTCGCTATTAGTCGCGAATTCGTGAAGTTGTGTTTTTAAACGGTACTCATCTGGGTATTGATATTCTATAGAGGTACATTCATGCTGTTTGGCTAAACGCGTTAAAAGAGCGGGTAAGTCATCATCGTCTTTGGTGTCATCTAGCGTGAGATGTAATACATTGAAGCCAGCATCTTCTAGCGCATTAGCGAAGTTTTCCATGCCTTTAAAAAAGGCTGATATTTTTTGCACATGGTGTTTTACATAGTGTGCTTCTTGCATAAGCTCAGCAATTACAAATACGGTGTCGTCTGATTTGTCTTTAAACCACGAATGAGCAGGGTTGAGCTGATCACCTAAAATCAATTTTAGAGTGTTGTATTTTTTCATAATTAGCCAAAATTTATTTTTATACGCTGTATTTAAAAAAGCGATCGATTTCTACATGTCGTTTTAATCATAGAGCAAAGCAATAAACAGCATTGCTTTTTTTATCAACTTATTAGTTATTATGGTTGCTAATTTAGTGGCACATCCTTATAATAGCGGCCATTGTTTAGTAGGTTATAAAATTTACTAACAGCGATATTAAGTTATTAACTTTTTATCTATTGGCGCGGGATGGAGCAGTCTGGTAGCTCGTCGGGCTCATAACCCGAAGGTCGTCGGTTCAAATCCGGCTCCCGCAACCAATCTTAATAGTAGGTTTAAACTTACTACTTTATATCGCGCATTCTAAGTAATGCGCGTTTTGCGTTTAAGCTAATGAAGTTTAATTTGGTCAGGGTACTGACTCGCAACCAAGCTTGGCCCTAGGCCACACAGTTTTTGCGTTTTTTGGTGTGACGCCCCGCTTGGTTCGGGGCGTTGTTGTATCTGCACCGTTTGATTTAATGTTTATCGATTAAATCAAAATTTAAACTCAGTATTTTAGGGCTATAAGCCCTTTTTTTGTTTGTATGGAGGATTTTCGTGACAAAACTTGAACAAGATTTAGTAACCATGTTAACGCCTGCGGTAGAAATGCTAGGCTTTGAATTACATGGTCTTGAGTTTGTACAAGCGGGTCGCCATTCTACCTTAAGAGTATACATTGCTCATGAGGATGGAATTTCAGTTGACAACTGCGCAGATGCAAGTCGTCAAATTAGTGCGATTTTAGACGTCGAAGACCCGATTACAAACGAATATGATTTGGAAGTGTCGTCTCCTGGTGTTGATCGTCCATTATTCAAACAAGATCACTACGAGCAGGCGCAAGGAGAGGAAGTACGCGTGCGTACTAAGCTTCCACAAGACGGTCGCCGTAATTTTAAAGGCGACTTAATAGCAGTTAGCAGCGATATGATCACACTATCTAGCGATGGTGCAGAGCATTTAATCATGCTTAGTAACATTGAACGTGCGAACATAATCGCAAAGTTTTAATTCGAGTGCGAAGGAATAGGGCAAGCGAGGCATTACCCATGGCAAAAGAGATATTATTGGTTGCTGAAGCCGTTTCCAATGAGAAAGCGGTTCCAAAAGAAAAGATTTTTGAAGCTCTAGAGTTCGCATTAGCGACAGCGACAAAGAAAAAGCATGATGGTGAAATTGATGTACGTGTTGCAATTGACCGTAAAACTGGCGATTACGATACATTCCGTCGCTGGCAAATAGCTGAAGTATTAGAAGATGGTTCTTTAGAGAATCCATACAGCGAAATCACGTTAGAAGCTGCTCAAGTTGAAGAACCAGACTTGAAAATGGGCGACTACGTAGAAGAGCAGATTGAATCAATTAAATTTGACCGCATAACAACACAAATGGCTAAGCAAGTAATCGTACAAAAAGTACGTGAAGCAGAGCGTGCCTTAGTGGTTGAAGCGTACAAAGATCAGCAAGGCGAGCTAGTAACGGGTGTTGTTAAAAAAGCAACGCGTGATGCAATCGTACTTGATTTAGGTAATAACGCAGAAGCGGTTATTTACCGTGACGACATGCTGCCACGTGAAAACTTCCGCCCAGGCGATCGTATTCGTGGTCTTCTATATGAAGTTAAACCAGAAGCACGTGGTGCACAGTTATTTGTAACCCGTTCTAAACCAGAAATGCTGATGGAATTATTCCGCATTGAGGTGCCAGAAATTGGCGAAGAGATGATTGAATTACGTGCCGCAGCTCGTGATCCAGGTTCACGCGCTAAAATCGCAGTTAAGTCTAATGATAAGCGTATAGACCCTGTAGGTGCGTGTGTTGGTATGCGTGGCGCACGTGTTCAAGCGGTATCGTCAGAACTTGGCGGTGAGCGTGTTGATATCGTACTTTACGATGACAACCCAGCACAGTTTGTTATTAACGCAATGGCACCAGCAGAAGTGGCTTCAATCGTAATGGATGAAGACACTCACTCAATGGATATTGCTGTTGAAGCTGATAACTTAGCACAAGCTATTGGTCGTAATGGTCAAAACGTACGTTTAGCAAGCCAGTTAACTGGCTGGGAATTAAACGTAATGACCGTTGATGAAATGCGCGCTAAGAACGAAGCTGAGTCAGATAAGTTAATTAACTTATTTACTGAAAACTTAGATATTGATGACGAGTTTGCGTCATTACTTATCAACGAAGGTTTCTCAACACTTGAAGAAGTTGCGTATGTACCTGCTTCTGAGTTTTTAGAAATCGACGGCTTAGATGAAGAAACAGTGGACGTATTACGTTCACGTGCAAAAGATGCATTAACAACGAAAGCCCTTAAAACGGAAGAAAGCTTAGAAGGCGCTGAGCCTGCTGAAGACTTACTTGCGCTTGAAGGCTTAGAGCGTCATTTAGCATTTGTTATGGCAAGCAAGGGTGTAATAACACTTGAAGACTTAGCTGAGCAAGGCATTGATGAGCTTGTAGATATTACAGAGCTATCTGCAGAGAAAGCGGGCGAGCTAATTATGGCTGCACGTAATATTTGTTGGTTTGCAGACGAGTAATTTATTAACGGAGGTATTAGAGACTATGGCAGAAGTAAATGTTGAAAAACTAGCCGGTGATATAGGTACAACTGTTGATAAATTGCTACAGCAGTTTTCACAAGCCGGTATTACTAAACAAGCAGGCGATAATGTAACAGAAGCTGAAAAAGCAACGTTACTTGATCACCTAAGCAAGCAACATGGCGGTACTGGATCTGAAGGTCCAGCGCGTATGACATTGCAACGTAAGAGCAAAAGCACATTAAGTGTGACTGGCTCTACGGGTAAAGCAAAGGCTGTGCAAGTTGAAGTTCGCAAAACCCGCACTTACGTGAAAAAAAGTGCTGTTGAGCAAGAGCAAGAACAGCAACGTCTAGCCGCTGAAGAAAAAGCGCGTCTTGAAGAGCAGCAAAAAGCTGAACAAGAAGCCGCAGAATTGAAAGCGAAACAAGAGGCAGAACGTAAAGCGAAAGAAGACGCTGATCGTAAAGCCAAAGAAGAAGCTAAACGCAAAGCAGATGCTGAGCGTAAAGCGAAACAACAGCAGATGACCCCTGAGCAAAGTGCTAAGTCTGAGAAAGATCGCATCGAAGCTGAGCGTCTGCAAAAAGAAGCAGAAGAGGCCGCATTGAAGAAAGCTGAAGAAGAAGCGAAACGTCAAGCAGAAGAGGCAAGAAAGCTAGCTGAAGAGAATTCAGCACGCTGGAAGAAAGAAGAAGAAGAACGTAAGAAACGCGAAGAAACCGCGGATCACCACCTTACGACTTCAACTTACGCACGTGAAGCAGAAGATGTAGCAGATGCTCGCGAAGAGCAAGGCTCACGCCGTGCGAAGAAAAAGAAAAAAGCGCCAGCAAAAGATAAATTTGCAGCGTCTAAAGGTAAAAAAGGTAAGCTAAAAGCGCCAGCGTCATTACAGCACGGTTTCCAAAAACCAACGGCTGATGTTAAAAACGAAGTGCGTATTAGTGAAACAATTACAGTTGCTGAGCTTGCGTCACGCATGGCTGTTAAAGGCGCTGAAGTTGTAAAAACAATGATGAAAATGGGTGACATGGTTACGATTAACCAAGTTATTGACCAAGAAACTGCGCAACTTGTTGCAGAAGAAATGGGCCATAAGGTTATCATCGTTAAAGAAAACGAATTAGAGCAAACAGTACTTAACGACCGCCATGAAGATGGTAAGTCTGAGCCTCGCGCTCCAGTAGTAACTGTTATGGGTCACGTTGACCACGGTAAAACGTCAACGCTTGATTACATTCGTTCAGCTAAAGTTGCTTCAGGCGAAGCCGGTGGTATTACGCAGCACATTGGTGCATACCACGTTGAAACTAACGGCAACATGATCACTTTCCTAGATACTCCGGGTCACGCCGCATTTACATCTATGCGTGCTCGTGGTGCAAAAGCGACTGATATCGTAATCCTAGTAGTTGCAGCCGATGATGGTGTAATGCCACAAACTAAAGAAGCGGTACAGCATGCTCGCGCAGCTGGCGTTCCTTTAATCATTGCTGTTAACAAAATGGATAAAGAAGGCGCAGATCCAGACCGTGTTAAAAACGAGCTAGCTCAGCTAGACGTTATCCCAGAAGATTGGGGCGGTGATACGCAATACGTTCACATCTCAGCTAAAACAGGTCTTGGTATTGATGACCTTTTAGAAGCAGTATTAATGCAATCTGAGCTGTTAGAACTAAATGCACCTAGCGAAGGTATGGCTGCAGGTGTTGTTATTGAATCACGTCTTGATAAAGGCCGTGGTCCAGTAGCGTCTATTCTTGTTCAATCAGGTACGCTTAACCAAGGTGACATTGTATTATGTGGTCTTGAGTATGGCCGTGTTCGTGCAATGCGCGATGAAAACGGTAAAGACATTAAATCTGCGGGTCCTTCTATCCCTGTTGAGATTTTAGGTCTTTCTGGTATTCCAGCTGCAGGTGATGAAGCGACAGTAGTTAAAGACGAGCGTAAAGCACGTGAAGTTGCACTTTACCGTCAAGGTAAATTCCGCGATGTTAAATTAGCGCGTCAGCAAAAAGCGAAGCTTGAAAACATGTTTACTAACATGACTGAAGGCGACGTGTCTGAAGTTAACGTAGTACTTAAAGCAGACGTTCAAGGTTCAATTGAAGCAATTTCAGACTCACTAACTAAACTTTCTACTGATGAAGTAAAAGTGAAGATTGTTGGTTCTGGTGTTGGTGGTATCACTGAAACAGATGCAACTCTTGCTGCAGCGTCTAACGCAATCGTAGTTGGCTTTAACGTTCGTGCCGATGCATCAGCGCGTAAAGTGATTGACTCTGAAAACTTAGACCTTCGTTACTACAGCGTAATTTACGCACTTATCGAAGAAGTTAAGCAAGCCATGTCTGGTATGCTTGCTCCTGAGTTTAAACAAGAGATCATTGGTCTTGCTGAAGTACGTGATGTATTTAAGTCTCCAAAAATTGGCGCAATTGCTGGTTGTATGGTTACTGAAGGTACTATCAAACGTAGCGCACCAATTCGTGTACTTCGTGATAACGTGGTTATTTACGAAGGTGAACTTGAGTCATTACGTCGCTTTAAAGATGACGTACAAGACGTTCGTAACGGCATGGAATGTGGTATCGGCGTTAAGAACTACAATGACGTTCGCGTTGGTGACCAAATCGAAGTATTTGAAACAGTTGAAGTACAACGTAGTCTTTAATTGTTGTTAGGTGGTGTTGGACATTCAAGGTCGTACCTCGATAGCCCAACATACCCTATGCTAAGATTTTAAATGGGGGCTCAGCCCCCATTTGTGTATCCATTATTTAGTTAACTTATTATTGTTTTTCAATAAGTTATAATTTTAGGAAAGTGAAATGAGAGAATTTTCTCGCACTGATCGTGTTGCTCAGCAAATTCAAAAAGAAATTGCTGTGATTCTACAACGCGAAATTAAAGATCCGCGCTTAGGCATGGTGACAGTGTCTGCGGTAGAAGTATCACGCGATTTATCTTATGCCAAAGTTTTTATCACGGTGTTTAACACTGAAGACGAAAATGCAGCAAAACAGAGTGCAAAAGTACTGAACGAAGCAACGGGCTATATCCGTTCGTTACTAGGTAAACGTATTCGCGCACGTATTATGCCAGAGCTTAAATTTGTGGTTGATAACTCATTAATGGAAGGGATGCGCATCTCTAACTTAGTGGACTCTATCATTCGTGAAGATAATGCTAAGCATGTTGATGATGAAACAGATAGCGAAGAAGGCACTAAAGACTAATGGCAAGACGCAGTAAAGGCCGTCCAGTTGATGGTATTTTGTTGTTAAACAAACCAGAAGGCATTTCATCAAACAAGGCATTACAGCAGGCTAAAGGTATTTATTTTGCGCAAAAAGCGGGGCACACAGGTGCGCTTGATCCGCTTGCGACCGGCATGCTGCCAATTTGTTTTGGTGAAGCGACTAAGTTTACCCAGTTTTTACTCGATACAGATAAAACCTATGTTGTTCGAGCTAAGCTAGGTGAACGTACTACCACATCAGACTCTGATGGCGAAGTGGTCGAAACTCGCGATGTGAATGTTACTTCCCAATTGCTAAGCGAAGAGATTGCTAAGTTTTTAGGTGAGTCAGACCAATATCCATCAATGTATTCAGCGCTTAAATATGAAGGTAAACCTTTATATAAATATGCGCGTGAAGGCATAGAAGTTCCTCGCAAATGTCGAAAAATTAACGTATTTAGCTTAACGCTTGATGAGTTTGATGAGCAAGCTAACGAAATACAAATGACTGCACATGTATCTAAAGGTACGTATATTCGTACTATCGTTGATGACTTAGGTGAAAACTTAGGCTGCGGCGCGCATGTGATTATGCTGCATCGTAGTGCTGTAGGGCATTACCCTGCAGATAAAATGGTCACACTTGAGCAGTTAGAAGCGTTATTAAATCAAGCGAAAGAACAAGACGTTGCGCCTTCCACTTACCTTGACGAATTATTATTGCCAATGGATACTGCGTTAGTTGATTTACCCGTTGTGGAAATTACTAAAGAGCAGGGAATGGCATTTAGCCATGGTCAAGCTGTGGTGTTGGGTAAAGCCCTGCCTGAAGGTGCAATAAAGGTACTGGCTGACGGAATATTTATTGGTACGGGCGAACGTAATCCTGATGGCCATTTAAAATCAAAGCGTGGCTTGTCTAATCAACAACCAGAGTAAAGTTTAACTTGTAGTTATGCTGATAATTGGTAGAATACGCCCGCTTAATCGTTTTGGCTGAATTAGTGATCGGCTAAAGCACCTATTAAATTTAACTTTTGGAGTTATTATGTCACTAAGCAATCAAGAAAAAATCGATATCATTGCTAAATTCGCACGCGCTGAAGGCGACACTGGTTCACCTGAAGTACAAGTAGCATTACTTACTTTTGATATCAACAAGCTTCAAGGTCACTTTGCTGATCACAAGCATGACTTCCACTCACGTCGTGGTCTGCTTCGTAAAGTAAGCACTCGCCGTAAACTGCTTGATTACCTTAAAGGTAAAGATATCTCGCGTTACACTGCGTTAATCAAAGAGCTTGGCTTACGTCGCTAAGAACTTGATTATCAAAAGGGGAGCTTTTTAGCTCCTTTTTTTGTGTCTAAACTTCCCCATACCCACTATCCACATCGATTAATCCCCTTGAAATATCAGCTAAAAGCCACATTGTAAGTAACAGCAAAGTACATAATTTAGCAACGCGTTTATCTCTGGACTAAGCTCGCAATTTTACCTGACTTTGTTATATACTATGGCGCGTAGATAAAAAGGTTTATTTACGGTTATTTACATCATTGCCAATTGTAGTACTTAATTGATTTCCAACTGAATACAATTATGTACTGTAATTGGTACTTTGATGAAAACTTAATTAATACTAAAAATACATTTAAGGAATATTTTAAGTGCAAGCAATTATAAAAGAATTTCAACTAGGTCAACACACAGTGACGCTAGAAACAGGTGCTATCGCTCGTCAAGCTGACGGCGCAGTACTAGCAAGCATTGGCGATACGTCAGTACTAGTAACGGTTGTTGGTAAGCGTGAAGCTCAACCAGGTCAAGACTTCTTCCCACTAACAGTTAACTACCAAGAGCGTATGTACGCTGCTGGTCGTATCCCAGGTGGTTTCCTTAAGCGTGAAGGTCGTCCTAACGATGGCGAAACACTTATTGCACGTCTTATTGACCGTCCAATTCGTCCACTTTTCCCAAATGGTTTCGTAAACGAAGTACAAGTTATCGCGACTGTTGTTTCTGTAAACCCTGAAATCCAACCTGATATGGTTGCGATGATTGGTACATCAGCAGCACTTGCTATCTCTGGTATCCCGTTCAGCGGTCCAATTGGTGCATCACGTGTTGGTTACATTAACGGTGAATACGTACTTAACCCGACACTAAAAGAGCTTGAAGAGAGCCAACTTGACTTAGTTGTTGCTGGTACTGATAACGCAGTACTTATGGTTGAATCAGAAGCAGACGTACTTGCTGAAGACGTAATGCTAGGCGCGGTTGTATACGGCCATGAGCAATCACAGTCTATCATCAATGCAATTAACGAATTTAAAGCAGAAGCAGGCAAGCCTACTTGGGATTGGACTGCACCTGAGAAAAACGTTGCATTAGAAGAGAAAGTAGCAACTCTTGCTGCTGATAAAGTAGGCGAAGCTTACCGTATTACTGATAAAGTAGCGCGTAAAGAAGCATTAACTACTGCAAAAGATGCGGTTGTTGAAGCACTAACAAGCGAACTTGCTGAAGGCGAAACGCTTGATAAGCAAGAAGTAGGTAAAGTATTCGGTTCACTTGAGAAGAAAATCGTTCGTGGCCGTATCGCTGCTGGCGAAAAACGTATCGATGGTCGTGAACCAGATATGATCCGTGCTCTAGATGTAATGACGGGCGTACTTCCACGTACTCACGGCTCTGCAATCTTCACACGTGGTGAAACGCAAGCATTAGTAACAGCAACACTTGGTACAGAACGTGATTCACAGTTAATCGACGATTTAACTGGCACGCACAAAAACCACTTTATGCTTAACTATAACTTCCCTCCGTTCTGTGTAGGTGAAACTGGTTTTGTTGGTTCTCCTAAGCGTCGTGAAATCGGCCACGGTAACCTAGCTAAGCGTGGTATCCAAGCTGTAATGCCAACGTTGACTGACTTCCCATATTCAATCCGTGTTGTATCTGAAATTACTGAATCAAATGGTTCATCTTCAATGGCATCGGTTTGTGGTACGTCTTTAGCGCTTATGAACGCAGGTGTTCCAATTAAAGCCTCAGTTGCGGGTATCGCAATGGGCTTAGTTAAAGAAGAAGAAAACTTTGTTGTTCTTTCAGATATCTTAGGTGATGAAGATCACTTAGGTGATATGGACTTTAAAGTAGCGGGTACAACTAACGGTATCACTGCACTGCAAATGGATATCAAAATTGAAGGTATTACTCAAGAAATCATGCAAATCGCGCTTAAACAAGCGAAAGCTGCACGTTTACACATTCTAAATGTAATGGACGAAGCGATTTCTGCACCTTCTGAAGAGTTATCTATGTTTGCTCCGCGTATTTACACGATGCAAATCCCACAGAAGAAAATCGCAGAAGTTATCGGTAAAGGTGGCGCAACTATCCGTCAGCTTACTGAAGAAACGGGTACTACGATTGAAATCGGTGATGATGGCACAATCAAGATTGCTGCTACAGACGGTGAAAGTGCAGCAAATGCAATTAGCCGTATTGAGCAATTAACTGCTGAGCTTGAAGTAGGTACTATCTACGAAGGTAAAGTGGTACGTATCGTTGATTTCGGTGCGTTTGTAAACATTCTTCCTGGTAAAGATGGCCTAGTGCATATCTCACAAATCAGCACTGAGCGTGTTAACAACGTTGCTGATCACCTTAGCGAAGGTCAAGAAGTTAAAGTTAAAGTACTAGAAGTAGACCGTCAAGGCCGTGTACGTCTAAGTATTAAAGAAGCAATGGAATCAGCAGCACCTGCAGCTGACGAGTCTAAAGACGCGTAATTGCTAAACTTTCATCCAGATAATTACTGGATAGTATAAAAAGGGGCTGTTTAGCCCCTTTTTTTATGCTTTAATGTTAGCAATTAATTGTGTTCATCATACTTATACCAACCTGCTTGGATATGGGACTTATTTTAACGATAAGAAAATTGCTCTATAACTAGGCAAAATTTTTGATATCTAGTTGTTCTAAATAAAAGAATTTTAACAACGTTATAGGGGTATTTAATTCGTTAAATTGTTCAAATATTTATGCCGGTTGATATTAATAACACATAACAGGAATGAACCTTACAAGACAGCTTATGTCTTATCTATTTGCTACTTACCTCGGTATTAAGGATTTTAATGAGACTTAAACATTTAGCCTTGGCATCTTTTGCTATTTTGTCTTTAAGCGCTTGTCAGGCTACTACTAAACCCGCTGCTATTATTAATGTGCCATTTACTGCACCGCTTGCATCAGATTTTAGAAATGAAATTGCCATTGCACGTTTTTCAGAGCTATTAAACAGAGCGGACTTGAGTACAGAACAACAAGCAAAGCTCTATTATGACCGTGGAGTACTGTTTGATAGCTTAGGTATGACGACTTTATCGCGAATTGATTTTAATCGAGCGGTTAAGCTCAAGCCCGATTTGGCTGAAGTTTATAACTTTTTAGGTATTCAGCATACTTTGATGCAGCAATACGAAAAAGCATACGAGTACTTTGACTCAGCCATTGAGCTAGACCAAGAGCATGAATATGCGTATTTAAATCGTGGTATTGCCTTGTACTATGGTGATAGAGCGACGCTTGCAAAAGATGACTTTAAAACATTCTTGGAGCGCTCTCCTAACGACCCTTATCGTGTGTTGTGGCTTTATTTAGCCCAAGCGGCACAAGATAAAACTGCGGCACTTGCTGCGTTAAAAGCCAATTCAGCAGCTCTTGATGAAAATGAATGGGCGTATCAGCTTATTGCTTTGTATGTGGGTGATATGAGTGAACAAGCCTTTTTTTCAGGCATAGCCGATGGTGTCAGCTCACAACAAGAATATGCTCAGCGTTTATGTGAGGCTTATTTTTACTTAGCTAAACAGCACCAAGCCGCAGGTGAGCTGGGTATTGCGACTGACTACTTTAGGTTGGCGTTGGCCACGAATGTGCATGAATTTATTGAATATAAGTACGCACGTTTAGAGCTTGAGTTGATGGCCAGTGAAAGCGCTGGCTAACTTTTTTAAATTAAGCGTTTTATTACTGTGCACTAGCTTTATTAGCAGCTCGAGTAATAAACAAAATAGCATTGGCTTTTGGCAAGTATTACATGCCAAAGCCAATGTAATTGACAGTTACTGGCAATTTCCTCGTTACTTTGCAAACCACATTTTGCAATTACCTACCACAGCCTTAGCAACCTTAGCCCGCAATAAAATAGCACATGCTCAATATGGCTATGGGTTGTCATTATTAAGCAATAATCAAACTGAAACGGCTAAGCTATTCTGGCAAGCAAGCTTAGATAAAATAACACTTGCACAACAAGCAAAGCTCGCCGACTTGTTATTCTCTCAAAAACGCTGGCAGGATTTAGCGCTATTAAAAAATCAAAATAAGCTTCCTAAAGGCGATACCTTTTATCACCTGCAATTACAGCAACAAGCACCCATAGAAACGTTAAGTAAATCATTTATGAATAAGTTAGGGTTTTTGGTTGCAAGCGAGCAAATTGCGATACAAAAGCAGTGTACATTTAATGTGTTAATGCTGAGCGATCACCGTGATGGATTATACAGGCTCAATCAATTTCGTAACGCGTACTTAGAAAACCCAGAGCCTAGCCCCAATACCTTTTGTTTTTCAAAACCAGTTTATGTGGGTAATGCAATTAGCTGTAATAGTACTGAATCCAAACGTGCTAAGTGCGATTGGCTGCAATCATCGCTTAAAAAGCAGCTTCCCGCGGAGTTTGATTTTGCAGTTATGATGCCCAAACAAGGTACTGCGAATGTAAAAAATGGTTTAATGCATATTAATTCACAGGCTAGCTACGCGGTGTTTTTACATGAATTAATGCACTTTAATGGCTTTGAAGATGAATATGCTTTACCGGTAAAAAAGCAAGCGTGGCTATGTCAGCTTGAGGGGTTGGTTGCCCCCAACTTATTTATTGCAAAAAAGTCAGATGCTCCCAAAGGGTGGCACAAAAGCCAGAGCTGCCAACAAGGTGGTACAGCCTATAAGCCCAGCGCAAAGTGGTCAATTATGCAATATCAACAGTTAGGGCTATCAGCGCAATACCGTATTTTGTGGCAGACCCATATAGCACTCAATGCTGATCTATTTGCACGATTTTAGTGGTTATAGACTCTGCCGTAAACTGTTTAAAAGCTAAGCTTGTTTTACTTCAGTTCATGAATTTATAGGCATTTTTGTTTGATTATTATCCTGCTAGCGGCGCTTTCTATAGACAAAAACTGCGTTTATCAGTATAACTGTACGTATTAATGTTGTTAAAAAACAGACATAAAACGTATACCCAAGTCACTTTGGTATTTAATAATAACAAGTAGCGAATTGATAAACTTTATGATTCAAAAAGGCCCTTCATTATGACTTTGCTCTGGATACCCCTGTTATCCTTATTAGGCAGTGTTATTTCTGCATGCACCGGCAAACTTTCTCGAAATCAGGCAACGAGCCTAACGGCTATTGCGCCTTTAGCCGCGCTTGCAATTACACTTTATCATGCGCCTGCGGTTCTCGCGGGAGAAACCATTCGTTTTAGCGCACAGTGGATACCAGCCTTAGGGTTAGATATTTCCTTACGCTTAGATGGCTTGAGTTTACTGTTTTTATTTATGATTTTAGGAATAGGGCTGCTGGTTATTTTGTATGCCCGTTATTACCTAAGTCAAAATGATTCGCTGCCAAAGCTATTTAGCTACTTAATGTTATTTATGACCGCCATGCTAGGCATTGTTATGTCAAACAATGTGATTCAGTTATGGGTATTTTGGGAGCTAACCAGTATTAGCTCGTTCTTGTTGATCAGTTACTGGTGGCACAAATCAGAGGCGCGCAAGGGGGCGCGCATGGCATTAGCAGTAACCGGCGCAGGTGGTTTAGCCTTGCTGGGTGGTTTAATGTTGTTAGGCGATATTGTTGGAAGTTACGACTTAGACACCATTTTAGCTAGCAAAGCGATTATTCAATCTCACGACTTATATGAATTAGCACTGGTATTAGTTTTACTGGGTGCTTTTACTAAATCTGCACAATTTCCGTTTCATTTTTGGTTACCGCACGCTATGGCTGCACCTACGCCGGTAAGTGCGTATTTACACTCTGCCACCATGGTAAAAGCAGGTATCTTTTTACTTGCGCGTTTTTATCCCGCATTAGCGGGTACCGATACTTGGTTTTTATTAGTCGGTTTGACCGGTTTAACCACGTTATTATTTGGCGCTTATATCGCGTTATTCAAACATGATTTAAAAGGCTTGTTAGCCTATTCAACGATTAGTCATTTGGGTTTAATTACATTATTACTAGGCCTAGATACACAGCTTGCGACCGTTGCCGCTATTTTTCATATTATTAACCACGCGACGTTTAAAGCGTCGTTATTTATGGCAACCGGTATTATTGACCATGAAACCGGTACCCGTGATATGCGCAAACTCAATGGCATGTGGCGCTACTTACCGTATACAGCCACCCTGGCGATGGTCGCTGCTGCCGCTATGGCCGGTGTACCGTTATTAAATGGTTTCTTATCAAAAGAAATGTTCTTTGCTGAGACACTGCATCAGCAGGTGCTTGGCTCTATGTCTTGGTTAATTCCGGTGCTAGCGACTGTTGCGGGCGCGTTGTCGGTGGCGTACTCATCACGCTTTATTCATGACGTGTTCTTTAATGGTGAGCCAATTGATTTACCGCGTACCCCTCATGAGGCGCCGCGTTATATGCGTGTGCCTATCGAAATTTTAGTGGTGCTATGTATTTTAGTGGGTATTTTCCCGCACTTTGTCGTTGACGGTATTTTATCAGCCGCGTCACTGGCTGTACTTGGTCAAGCTATGCCCGAGTACAAGTTGACTATTTGGCATGGTTTTAATTTACCTCTACTTATGAGTGGTATGGCGGTAATTGGTGGTTTATTTATTTACGTTAATCGAAAGTACTTGTTCCAGTTCCAAGCGTCGTTACCTCCTTTTAACGCTAAAAAAATCTTCGAGCGTTTTTTAGCGGTAGTGGTCAATTGGTGTCAAAACAAAATCCAATCAACAGAAAATGGCTCATTACAACGTTATGTATTTATAATGTTAGGCGTTGTATTACTTGCCTCTGGTTGGCCATTATTTGAAATGAAGCAGCTAGCTGGTAGCGTGCCTAATACCCCGGTTGATATTCAAAACGCAATTGGTGCAGGACTACTCATAATAGGTGCAATTGCTACCGTTATTTGGCATCGAATTCGAATGGTGTCGTTATTAATGCTGTCGATTGTGGGACTAATGGTGTCGGTGGCGTTTACCCGTTTTTCAGCGCCTGACTTGGCCTTAACGCAACTTACTGTAGAAGTAGCCACTATTATACTATTAATGTTGGCACTGTTTTTCTTACCTCAAAGCACGCCAAGAGAGTCAAGCTCATTGCGTATTTTACGTGATGTGGTTATCTCCTCTACCGTGGGGATCATTATTGCCAGTATTTGTTACGCCTTACTGACTCGTCCGCTTGATTCAATTTCTGAGTTCTTTATTGCTAACGCCAAAACAGGCGGTGGTGGTACTAATGTAGTTAACGTTATTTTGGTTGATTTTAGGGGCTTTGATACTTTAGGTGAAATTACCGTACTAGGTATTGCCGCACTGGGCATATTTAAACTGTTATCAAGAATTCCACTTTATATGCCAGCGAGCGATAGTGAAGGGCGTCCATGGTCTAAAGATCGCCATCCTATTTTATTGGCTTGTATTTCTCAAAGCTTACTGCCATTAGCGCTATTAGTGTCTGCTTATATTTTCCTACGCGGTCATAACTTACCTGGAGGAGGCTTTATAGCAGGCCTCGTAACTTCTATTGCCTTTATTTTACAATATATGGCGCATGGTACTGCGTGGATAAATGAACGCTTTGATGTTAACTATCGAAAAATTATTGCATCAGGTATTGCTATTGCCATGTTTACAGGTGTGGGAAGTTGGTTCTTTGACAAGCCATTTTTAACTACCTGGTTTGATTACTTTGATATTCCGTTTGTTGGTAAAACAGAGTTTGCCAGCGCCATTGTATTTGACTTGGGCGTGTACTTAACTGTTGTTGGCGCTACGCTGATGATCCTTGCGAGCTTAGGTAATATGACCGCGAACGCAGAGAAAGAAGAGGTAAATATTTAATGGAACTGTTATACGCATCTTGCGTTGGCGTGTTAGTCACCTGTGGCGTGTTTTTATTGCTAAGAGCGCGTACATTCCCAGTGGTACTGGGGCTGACAATGATTTCTTACGCGGTTAATTTGTTTTTATTCTCATCAGGGCGCTTAACAATTAATAAAGCCGTGGTACTAGGGACTGGCGCTGATTACGCTGACCCGCTACCACAAGCCTTAGTGTTAACAGCCATTGTAATTGGCTTTGCGATGACTGCGTTTGTGGTTATTTTATCTATTCGAGGCCGAGCAGATTTAGGCAACGACCATGTTGATGGCACCCTAACTAAAAATAAACGCAAGGAGAGAAAATGATTCAGCATTTAGCATCTTTGCCTATTTTACTGCCAATGTTAGCGGCAATTATTTTGTTGCTTCCACCGTGTGGCAAAAGCTTATTTGCACGCCGATTTATGTCTAGTTTAATGGCTATTCTAACCTTTGCAGTCACAGTATTACTGCTAATTCAGGTTAAAGATAACGGTATTATTGTTTATGCAATAGGTAACTGGTCTGCGCCGTTTGGTATTGTACTGGTTGCAGATATGCTCTCGACCTTGTTAGTCACTTTAACCGCCTTTTTGGGGGTTGGCGTGGCTTTATATGGCTGTGCTGGTGATGATGAACAAGGTAGCTTTTTTCACCCTTTAATCCATTTTTTAATACTAGGGGTAAATGGTGCATTTTTAACTGGGGATTTATTTAACGTCTTCGTATTTTTTGAAGTGTTATTAATTGCCTCTTATGCGCTGTTAATGCACGGTGGCGGTAAACCCAAAACGCGCGCTGCTCTGCATTACGTTATTTTAAATTTAGTTGGTTCAAGCGTATTTTTAATTGGTTTAGGTATTTTATACGGAGTATTAGGCACCTTAAATATTGCTGATATGGCCAATAAAGTACCGCAACTAACTGGTGATGATGTTTATTTAGCGAAGGCAGGTGGTTTACTGCTATTGGTGGTGTTTGCACTTAAAAGTGCGTTATTACCATTGCATTTATGGTTACCAAACGCCTACTCAAGTGCCACACCTGTGGTTGCTGCATTATTTGCGATTATGACTAAAGTTGGTGTTTATGCGACCTTACGTGTTTACACGGTTATTTTTGGTGAACAAGCTGGCGAACTTGAGCATATGGCGCAGTCTTGGTTATGGGCGCTGGCTATTGCCACCATAGTGATTGGCGCAATAGGGGTGTTAGCCGCACAAGATTTACGTAAGCTTACCGCTAATTTAGTACTGGTTTCTGTAGGGACGTTGGTGGCATTAGTCGCACTCCAAAACATAAATGCCACCGCTGCATTGCTTTACTATTTAGTGCATTCAACGTTAGTGACTGCGGCGCTATTTTTACTTGCTGATTTAATTGCAACACAACGAGGTAAAGCTGGTGATCGATTAGTTGGAGGTCGTGCAGTAAAACAACCATTTTTATTAGGTGCGTGTTTTATTATTGCCGGTTTAACCGTTATTGGTATGCCACCTTTCTCGGGCTTTGTTGGCAAAATTTGGATTTTAAAAACGACCTTAAATAGCGAACAAGCACTGGTATTTTGGCCTGTTTACTTAATTATGAGCTTAGCGTTAATTGTGGCTATATCACGTGCGGGTACTAGTTTGTTTTGGGAACGTAAAGACAAAACAGGTGATGCTAGCGATGCTGCCAATGCCCACCCGCTACAAGTGACCGTGTTAGTTGGTTTATTGGCAAGTTCAATACTACTGGTTATTTTTGGTGACGTGGCAACACAGTACGCCCTCGAGGCGGCAACACAGCTTCACGACATTAGTGGTGGTATTAATGCGGTACTTAAGGGAGGTATGTAATGCGCTTACAAGCTCGTTTTGGTTGGTTACCTACGCCGTTTCGTAGTCTATTTTTATTTATAGTATGGCTCTTGTTAAATAACAGTGTGTCGGTAGGGCATATTATATTAGGGGCGCTACTCGCGTTGCTAATACCGTTATTTAGTATGTCGTTTAGAGACCCGCAACCGCTGATATTAAAGCCGGGGCTAGCACTTAAGCAATTACTAATCGTACTTTACGATATTATAGTGGCTAACTTGCAAGTGGCATTATTAATTCTGGGCCCTTCAAAAAATCTGCGTCCAGGCTTTGTTAAAGTGCCTATAGATTTAATGCATGAAATGCCAATTACTATTTTAGCAAGCTGCGTGTCTTTAACGCCGGGTACGGTAAGTGCCGAGGTTTACCCGCTGATTAAATCGCTTAATGAAGACGATGAACCGGTACAGCGTTATTTATTAATTCACGTGTTAGATTTAGATGATGAGCAAGCGCTTATTAAACAAATAAAAGCACGTTACGAAGCTCCCCTAAAGGAGATATTTCAATGTTAGATACAGTATTACTGATTGTTTTTTCAATGGTTGGATTGTCGTTATTACTTAATCTATGGCGACTTATTATTGGCCCATCAGTACCGGATCGTATTTTAGCGCTCGATACTATGTACATTAACGTGATTGCCTTGATTATTTTATATAGCATTAGTATGGGCACGGGGCTGTACTTTGAAGCAGCCTTACTTATTGCCATGCTTGGGTTTATAAGTACGGTAGCTGTATGTAAGTATTTACTTCGTGGCGACATAATTGAGTAAGGTATTAAAATGATAAGTGAATGGATCGTATCAATATTGCTGCTGTTAGGCGGGTTATTTATTTTAATTGGCTCAATTGGTTTAATTAAATTACCTGATTTTTTTATGCGTTTACATGGGCCAACAAAAGCCACCACTTTAGGTATGGCGAGTATACTTACCGCTGCTATGGTATTTTTTGCTAATTCAGTCAGTGGCTTAAGTGTAAAAGAAATATTAATCACTATATTTCTATTAATCACTGCACCTATTAGTGGCTATATGCTGATTAAAACCGCTATTCATCATAAGCTTAAAGCTAAAGAGGGAACGAAAGGGCTCGATAATATCGAAAAAGATTAGTTCTGGGAATAAACGATTAAAAGCCGAATAAACACCTGTTATTCGGCTTTTTCGTTTTTTGGTTGTCCCCATTTACAACACTTGTTGAACATGTGATTATGACGCTAATTCAAATACAAAAAGGATATTAATATGGGTAAGGTAATACTGCTTTCACTTTTAATTTTTTCAACTAACCTTGCAGCGCAAACTGCCAAACAGCAAAAAATTGATGAGCTGGTAGAGGTGATGAACATGGATGCCATGGTTGACTCTATGTATGCGCAAGTTGAGGGCATGATGCAAAATATGTCAGTGCAAATGGGCGTAAAGCCAGATGAGAAAGCAATTTTCGACAAATATTATGCTGATATGACCGAGGTATTAAAAACAAAAATGAGCTGGCAAAAAATGCAGCCGATGATGATTAACCTCTACGATAAACAATTTACTGAACAAGAAATTAGCGACATGTTAGCTTTTTATAAGACAGAGTCAGGGCAGGCTATTTTGAAGAAAATGCCACAAGTAATGCAAGAATCAATGCAAATGTCACAAGCCTTAGTACAAGACGCTATGCCTGAAATTCAAGCAATTGCGGGTGAGCTTGGTGAAGCACTTAAGCAATCTCGAAGCAAAGCAAACTAAGGACTACAGTAACTCTCAAATTTAGCAGTCACTTATGGTGGCTGCTCTTATCTTAACTTTCTTCCACACTCCCAGCCATATGCTTAATTAATTGTTGACCTATGTGTTACACATAGGTTTATTATGTTGTCATTACATAGCCAGCCAGAGGTTTAATGATGTACGTAAAGCAATTAGCCAATACTATGGGCGTGACCCAAGACACAGTTCGTCATTACACGCGAATAAAGCTGCTTAATCCTATTCGTGGTGAGCGCAATGGTTATCAAGTGTATACCGCAGCCGATCAGCAACGTTTAAAGTTTATTATTAGTGCGCGTCAACTCGGTTTCTCAATAAAAGATATTCAACAAATTATTGCACAGTCGGAGCAAGGGCAGTGCCCTTGTCCGCTCACACGACAATTAATAGCAAAGCGACTAGAGGAAACAGAGCAGCACTTTCAAGAAACACTTAAATTACGCACGCGAATGCAAGCAGCGGTTAAACAGTGGGATAAATCGCCTGATGGGGCTGTAAGTGCAGATATATGTAGCTTAATAGAGACCTTTGTTGATCCAATCTCTGAAGTTAAAAATACTAAGGAAGCGTTATGAGTAATCAATCCACCACGCAAAACTTTATGATTGAAGGCGCAAATTGTGGCAGTTGCGTGGCTAAAATAGAGAAAGCACTGAAAAATGTAAAGGGTGCGCAGCGCGTTGAAATGAACTTTGCCGATCGAACTGTGCAAGTAGAAGGTTCGGCTAAGGCTGGGGAGCTAATGCACGCTGTCGCTGATATTGGCTATCAAGCTAAACCTATGAATAGTGATTCTCAACAAGACGCCCTAGATGAAAAAGCCGAAGCTGATAACGCGCACTACAAAAAACTTATGCGCAATATGCAATTGGCATTGGGTTTGGGTGCGCCATTAATGCTTTATGGATTAATCTTTGATATGAGTGTCACTAGCAATGCCCAGCGTATTGGCTGGTTTATTGTTGGAATGATGACATTGGTCGTAATGATTGTGTCGGGTAAGCAATTTTATACTGGCGCATGGCAGTCATTTAAAAATCATACGGCTAATATGGATACCTTGATTGCGCTTGGTACGGGAACAGCCTGGCTATATTCAATGGTGGTGGTGCTCATGCCAAGTCTATTACCAGAGGTGGCTAGACATGTTTATTTTGAAGCCTCAGCAATGATCATAGGCTTAATAAGTCTTGGCTTAGCTTTTGAAGTAAAGGCGCGAGGGCGAACCTCTGAGGCGATTAAACGCTTAATTGGTTTACAGCCTAAAACGGCACGGGTGATCCGAGATAACCAAGAGCAAGATGTAGCTATAAGCCAAGTTATTAAAGGTGACTTGATTCGTGTCCGCCCTGGAGAGAAAATTTCAGTCGATGGAGATGTTATTGAAGGTAGCAGTACACTAGATGAATCAATGCTCACTGGTGAACCGATGCCGGTTAATAAGGGTGAGGGTGACAAGGTTATTGCTGGCAGTATTAATAAAAGTGGTACTTTGTTGTTTAAAGCAACCCATATAGGCAGCGAAACCACCTTAGCGAATATTATTAATATGGTTAAACGTGCACAAAACTCTAAACCCTCAATTGGACGCTTAGCTGATGTTATTTCAGGCATATTTGTACCCACAGTGATGATTATTGCGGTACTAGCAGGCTTAGCATGGCTTAACTTTGGCCCACAGCCGAGTATTGCTTATGCGGTTGTTGCAATAACTACAGTTTTAATTATTGCTTGCCCGTGTGCACTAGGTTTAGCTACACCGATGTCAATTATGGTCGGCATAGGTAAAGCTGCTCAGTCGGGTATACTTATTCGTAACGGTGAAGCGCTACAAACAACAGCTAAAATCACCACCATGATCTTAGATAAAACAGGCACTATAACCGCTGGTAAGCCAACCGTGACCGATGTGGTTACGTTCAACCAAAGCGACAGTACCGAGGTGCTAAAGTTAGCAGCTAGTCTTGAAAGTAGTTCTGAGCATCCATTAGCCGAAGCCATTGTTAATTATGCTAAAAACCAAAATATCACCCTTGAAAAAGTCAGTAATTTTAATGCTATCACTGGACAAGGTGTGATCGGTACCATTAATGAGCAAAGCCTATTGTTTGGCAATCAGGCACTGATGAAAAGCCACAATATAGATATTGCAGAGGCAATACCTCAAGCCGAGCAGCTTGCTAGCGCTGCTAAAACGCCGATGTACTTTGCTATTGACAATCAATTACATGCCATAATCGCAGTTGCTGACCCAATAAAAGAAGACTCAGCTGAGGCCATTAAACGCTTACAAAATAAAGGTATGCAGGTGGTTATGCTGACAGGCGATAACCAAGCGACCGCTAAAGCCGTTGCCAGCAAAGTCGGTATTACAGACTTTATAGCGCAAGTAATGCCAGATGATAAAGCCAGTGAAGTGACTAAGCGTCAATCTCAAGGTGAAGTTGTAGGCATGACTGGTGATGGTATAAATGATGCGCCAGCATTGGCACAAGCCGATGTTGGATTTGCCATTGGCACTGGCACAGATGTAGCTATTGAAAGTGCGGATATAACGCTGATGCGAGGCTCACTTCATGGTCTTGCAGATGCCATTGCAATTAGTGGCGCAACCATAACTAATATTAAACAAAATTTGTTTGGGGCGTTTATTTATAACATTGCGGGTATTCCGATTGCTGCAGGGCTGTTGTATCCGTTTTTTGGTTTACTACTAAACCCAGTCGTAGCTGGCGCGGCAATGGCTTTATCATCACTTACTGTAGTCACTAATGCAAACCGGTTACGTTATTTTAAAGCCAGTAACTCGTAACTTTATTTATAGGGGATTTAATTATGTTATTAATTAATTTATTAGGCGTTTTACTTATTGTCGCTATTATTTATTGGTTTTGGTTGTATGAGCCGAAGTAAACAGTGATAGCAATCAAATAGTCATTACTGTGTGTAACGGGGTGTATTATTATCCAGCGTATTTTAAGGTGGCAGCGAACAGGCCTCTGACCCTGAATCGACAAGACGGTTCTCCTTGCGCTAAAACAGTGATTTTCCCCGCTCAAACTCGTGAAACGCCAAGTATAGGTGAAAATGCGGCTATTGAATTACTTTCGCTTGATGTTGGAGAATATGCTTTTCATTGCTAAATACAAATGTTTAAAGGGAAGTTTTTGTTTTTTTAATAAAACTAAACGTATCCCTGATGCGTATTCTCAAGCAGAAAACATAAAAGGTGTAGTATGAATAAATTAAACCCTAAAAAACTGCTAAATAGTAAATGGACTGCCATCCCAGCTATTAATAAAGAAAAGCACTTTATTATTGTTGAGGTAGAATTTGATGAAGACGCTAATGTGATTGAATGTATCACTGAAGCGGTGATGTCAAAAAATCAATATCCTATTCAGTGGCGCGACTTAAAAGACGAACAAAGGTGGCGCCAAGGCTGGAAGTGACCGCTTGTAATCATGCCCAAATAAGTGGGTATGAGTGATATCAAATTAGTATCCCGCACGAGATTCATTCCTTACTTTAAATATTTATTCGCCATACGGCGACAAATCCTTGCTTTTTCTCTCCCGGTTAAAAAAATTAATTTATATTTTTCTACAAATCAATTTAAGTTGTTTATTTTCAATTTGTTATCTATTTAATTTAACCTGTTTAATTTCGCGTTGTTAATTTGTTCAGTGGCGATTTATCTCTATAGCGACTCAGTTTTATTGTTTTATTTTGAATTGAAGATAGGTGTGTCTTTTTTAGATGATTTAAGTTTTTGAATTTTAATGGGTATTTTTTTAGTTAAAAGTAGCTGTTGCAAAAGAGCAACAAAATGTTGGGCATTTTTAAGTAAAAATCACATTTTTATTTTTAACTTATTGTTTATAAATAAAAAATTAAACATGGCATCGAAGTTGTAATACCTAAGCTGTATTTAGCAAAAAGTGATTAAGCTTAACGCTTAACCTTACAACCCAATGAAGGAATTACGTTATGACAACATTTAAATCAACACTGGTATTAATGGCACTTGCTTCTTCATCTGTGGCGTTTGCTGCAACAGATTTTGACACACTGGATGTGGATGGTAATGGCGCAATAAGCCAAGCTGAAGCATCAGTAGACGCTTCACTTATGAGTAAGTTTACAGAGCTTGATACGGATAAAAACGGCGAGCTTTCTAAAGCAGAATTTTCTAAGGCTTAAAAGGCCAATGCTCAACGCTATTACATATTCTGAGTTGCCAAAGACAACCTAAATAGGCAAGGGAGCCTATGAAAGAGAATAACTAGGATGTACGGTTGTAGCGTTGAGTTAATTAATTTATACCCAAACATTGCATACTTTGAAGGATTAATATTATGAAAAAATTACAGTCAACTCTTGTACTTATGGCACTTGCTTCTTCATCTGCAGTATTTGCCAGCACAGACTTTGAAACTCTTGATGTAGATGGTAGTGGCGCAATTAGCCAAGCTGAAGCATCGGTTGCGGCCGAACTTATGGAGCAGTTTGCAGAGCTGGACGTAGATGGCAATGGTGAACTTTCTAAAGACGAATTTTCAGCATACTAACTTTATAATTCCCTAAGGATCTTTGAAAAGGATTTCTTACCCACTTTTTTATTAAGCTAAGGATTTATTATGAAAACATTTACTAAAACGCTTGCTTTAATTGCACTTGCTTCGTCTTCTGCCGCTTTTGCTGCGGTTGACTTTGATTCTTTTGATTCTGATGGCGACGGCGTTATTAGCCAGTCTGAAGCACAAGCTAATTCACAATTAGCTAAATTATTTGATGACTTAGATACTGACGGGAATGGTGAATTATCTAAGCAAGAATTTGCTAAAGTTCAGTAACAAACATGCACAATCTTTAACGATACAGATAAAAGCAGCCGAATAATTTCTCGGCTGCTTTTTTATTTACTTATCTTCTAAACGTTTGGCTTTAAAATCAGACTCGCTTGTCCACTTAGGCCAGTCGCCATTATTGGCAAGTTGACTGGCTATATCTATAACCAGCTCGATATCTTGTTTTGCACCAGCTAATGACCATGCTTCTGAATAGTCGTCGGCTTCTTTATGGTATTTATGACTGATGTAGTCAGGATCGGTATCACCTAAGCTCATAAACAGTAAACTTGGCACGCCTTGTTTAGCGAGTGAGAAATGATCTGATCTAAAAAACAATCCATTTTGTGGGCGAGGATCCATTTTTACCACGCGTCCTTGTGCTTTAGCCGCGCTTGCTAAGTAATGCTCCATTTCGGATAAGTTGCTACCGTATTGCAAAATATAATCGGTTTCATCGAGCACGTTCATACCATCGATATTTAATAATCCGACCATTTTTTTGGTGGCAATCATGTTCCCATTGGCAAATTCTTCTGAGCCAATTAGACCTGTTTCTTCGGCAGTAAAGTTAGCAAACAGGATTGAGCGTTTAAATGGCTTTTGCTGATGCATCTTGCTCATAATGCGAGCTATTTCAAGTGTTGCTGCGGTGCCTGAAGCATTATCGACTGCGCCATTATAAATTTTAGGTCCACTGTCGGTTTGTTTAGTACCAAAATGGTCCCAATGGGCACTAATAATAACGTATTCGTCAGGGGTTTCACTGCCTGTAATTTGTGCAACCACATTATGTGATTTAGCGTGTGACACTTCATTTTTAAATGCAAGGTTCGCCTTTAAGTTCAATTCCTTGGCTTGAAATTGCTTACTTAATGCGTGTTGCTTTAATTGTTGATAATTTAAGTTTGCCGATGCGAATACTTGTTCAGCCGCATTAAGTGTTAACCAGCCCATAACTGGCAGTTCAGATGCATTAAGGTTGTTGTCCATCAAGCTATACTTAGTGCCCGTGTTTGAGCTTTCAACCACGCCCCAAGGGTATGCGGCTGGGGCTGTTTCATGAACAATAAATACCGCTTTTGCACCTCGGCGCGCGGCTTCTTCATATTTATAAGTCCAGCGGCCATAGTAGGTCATGGCATTGCCTGTAAATAGTGTATCGTCTTGGGTGGCAAAGCCCGGATCGTTCACCAGCACAATAACGGTTTTATCGGTTACATCAACATTGGCATAGTCGTTCCAGTTATATTCTGGCGCGTTAATCCCATAACCAACAAATACAATATCGCTATTGCGGACATCAATAATCGGCTGTAACTGCTTTGTACGGGCGGTGAAGTCTTTACCTGCAATAAAGCTAAGCTTCCCCATAGTTAATTGCATGTTTTGATCTGCAGTTAGCATGGCCATTTTAACTGGCTGTAAATACTTCTCTTGATACGCGCCAGACAACCCCATTGCTTGGTATTGCTCACTTAAATAACCAACGGTTTTAACTTCACCTAAGGTAAGCGGGCCGCGTCCTTCAAAGTCATCTGACGCTAAGGTTTTAATATGCTGTTTAAGATTATTTAAACTAACACCAGGTGTGTTTTCAAGAGATGAAGCTGGCGTTGTAGGCTCAGAGCAACCCGTTAGTGCAATAGCTAAAAAAAGTGCAGTGATTTTTATATAAGACATAACTACTTAAAATAATAATTTTTTTCGACTATAACCCTAAGTAACCGGTAAATGCGAATTTTTATCTCTTTTAACCTTATTTTTATGTCGCTTACCTCTTCACCTATTTACCCGTTCATCACCTTTAGGTAAGTTAAAACAATAACAAAAGGGATAAAGCAATGAAGCAATTTAATCGTCGAGACTTTTTAAAAGCAGCCAGTGTTGCCGCAGCTGCAGGTGTAGTGAGTGGTTGTGCATCAAGTGGAAGTGCTAATGCAAGCGCACCAAAACAGCAAGGGCGCAGCGTTATTGGTTTAGTCGCGCCCAAAATGGATGTGGTTAGAGTGGGCTTTATTGGTGTGGGTCAGCGCGGTTATGGACATGTAAAGCGTATGAGTCATATAGAAGGTACGCAAATAGTCGCTATTTGTGACACGCACACTGAGGTGCTAGAGCGAGCTGCTAATTATTTAGTTGATAAAGGGGTAGCTAAGCCGGCGTTATATACTGGCAGTGAGCACGCCTATCAACAAATGCTTGAACGACAAGACATAGATATAGTCATTATTTCTACTCCTTGGGCATGGCATGCACCTATGGCTATCGATACTATGAACAGCGCAAAACATGCTTTTGTTGAAGTGCCCCTGGCACTGACTGTTGACGAAATGTGGCAGATTGTAGATACCGCCGAACGTACTCAAAAAAATTGCATGATGATGGAAAATGTGAATTACGGTCGCGACGAGTTAATGGTATTAAACATGGTGCGCCAAGGTGTATTTGGGGAGCTGTTACATGGCGAAGCGGCCTATATTCATGAGCTTCGTTGGCAAATGAAAGAGCTTGAGCACAAAACAGGCTCATGGCGAACGCAATGGCATGCAAAACGTGATGGTAATTTATACCCGACCCATGGATTAGGCCCTGTATCGCAATATATGAATATAAATCGTGGCGATAGGTTTGATTTTTTAACCTCAATGAGCTCTCCTTCGCTGGGTAGAAGCGCGTATGCACAACGCGAATTTGCAGCGGATCATTCCCGTAATCAGCTTAATTATATTGCTGGTGATATGAACACGACACTAATTAAAACTCTCAAGGGGCGCAGTATTATGGTACAGCACGATACAACAACCCCTCGGCCATACTCTCGACATAACTTAATCCAAGGCACGAATGGTGTGTTTGCCGGTTTCCCTAATCGTATTGCACTTGAAAATGGTGGTTCTAAAAGTTTTCATGAATGGGATTATGATATGAGCGCATGGTATGAGCAGTACGACCATCCCCTATGGATTAAAATGGGTGAAGAAGCACAGCGCAATGGCGGCCACGGAGGCATGGACTTTTTAATGTTTTGGCGGATGATTTATTGCCTAAGAAATGGCGAACCGCTGGATCAGGACGTTTACGATGGCGCAGCGTGGTCGGTTATTTCACCGTTATCAGCCCAGTCTGTGAGTGAGCGTAGCCGCTCAATCGATATTCCCGATTTTACTCGCGGTGCATGGCAAACAGCACAGCCTTTAGGCATTGTAGGCTAAGGTTTATAGCAGGCATAAAAAAAGAGCGCATGCGCTCTTTTTTTATTTAACAGTTTATTACAATAGGGATCAGCTACTTCTTACATCTACTTTTAATTTAAGCTTTTGTCCTGGCTGTAAGTATTTTTGTCCGGCAAGGTTATTCCATTTAATAATATCGCTCACTGTTAAATTAAACTTAGACGCTATACGCGCTAAAGAATCGCCTCGGCGCACTTTGTAGGTAATAGTACGATTAGTATTACTCGTCGACTCTTTAGGCTGGCTAGCCGACTTATAAACTACCAATTTTTGATTTAAACGCAGTACTGCATTTTTTTTCAGCTTATTCCACTTAGCTAATTCACTCATAGTTACATCGTATTCGCGGCTAATATCCCATAGGGTATCGCCACTTTTTACCGTATGAGAAAGTTTAGTGCGTAAACTTTTATTAGCGGCCGCACGTACTTGCTGAGGCAAATGTTCACTGTTAATTTTACCATCAGTGAGTGGTACTAAAATTTGTTGACCCACACGAATTACGTTTGAGTTAAGCTTATTTAATGACTTAATCGCGCTGATACTAGTGGTAAATTTATCTGCAATCACCGACAAGCTATCGCCACGTTTGACCTTATATTGCTGCCAACGAAGACGGTTTTTAATCGCTGTAGCGGTAAGCTTTTCAGTGAATTGTTCTACTTTATCGGTAGGAAGTAATAAAAAGTGTGGGCCATCAGGATCGGTTGCCCAGCGGTTAAATCCTGGATTTAATCGATATAGTTCGGTAAGGGTCATATCGGCCATATCCGCAGCCAGTGCTAAATCTATTTGTGACTCAATATTAACCACTTCGACTACTTGTGCGTTAATTATTGGCTTCCACGACACTTTAAACTCATCTGCACGTTTTAGTAAATCAGCTAAAGCTAATAATTTAGGCACGTAGGCGGTGGTTTCACGAGGTAAATCTAGTGACCAAAAGTCGGTAGGTAAATGCTTTTTACGATTCTTTTTAATCGCACGCAGCAAGCGGCCTTCACCTGAGTTATAGGCGGCAATTGCGTTCAGCCAATCACCTTCAAGGGTTTTGTGTAAGTACGAGAGATAATCAAGTGCAGCGCGTGTAGACTGCACAATATCGCGACGACCGTCATACCACCAGTTTTGTTTTAAATCGAAACGCTCGCCAGTTGCAGGCATAAATTGCCAAATACCCGATGCAGTACGGTGAGAGTAGCCATAAGGGTCGAATGCACTTTCTACAATGGGTAAAAGTGCAATTTCGATGGGCATTTCACGCTTTTCAATTTCTTCAACAATAAAATGTAAATACGGCTCAGCACGTTTAGAGATTCGATCTAGGTATGCCTGATGACGTGCATAATAATTACGCTCAGCGACCACTGGGCGATTTTGTGGAATATCAATAGATAATTGGTAACGAATTCGCTCCCAAACATCGTCAAACACAGGGGCTTCTTCTTCAATATCGTTTACTTGTTGATATTGCGCATTCATCATTAATGCAGTGCTAATATCATTTGGGCTGGCGCCTTCAAGCTGGTTTTGAGCTTGATTTTGTGAATCTGTGTTTAACGTTGTCAGTGTTTGACAACCGCCTAGCGTCATCGCTAAGACCAATAAAAGAGGAGATTTATTCATAAATACCAATACATAGGGTAAAAAACTCGGCGAATACTACCCATAATGAGTCAACATTGCCACTTATGACCGTTAAAAGTTCCAAACAAATATGATTAGAAAATGTTAACTTATTGTTTATTAACTAATCGTTTTATTATTATTGTTGCTAGCTTAAAAATGATCTTTGAACTTTCTCAGACTAGCAAAGTTTTCCCAAGGTTCATTGTTTTTTGTAACTAAACAATACTCTTTTGGTAATGACTCTGTAATATTGGGTAAGTTGCTACGCATGAAAGGGTTAACTTTAAGTTCTTGACCTATGGTGCTTGGCAAGCTTATTTCATCATTTTTTCGCAATTCATCTACTTGCTGGCTGTAAGCGAGTAATTCGGGGTTTCGTGGCTCAACCGCTTTTGCAAAGGCCAAGTTTGCTTGGGTGTATTCGTGGGTGCAATATACTTTGCAATCACTTGGCAGTACTCGCAACTTATTAAATGAATGCCACATTTGCTCTGGGCTGCCTTCAAATAAGCGCCCACAACCGCCGCTAAATAGGGTGTCGCCAGTAAAGGCCAGTGCATCATTAATATAACAAATATGGTCTAGGGTGTGCCCAGGAGTCGCTATAATGTCAAATGGAATGTTTAAAACGCTAATTGTATCACCTTCATTTAAAGGCGTTGTTATTCCCTCAAATGGGCTATTACTTGGGCCGTAAACTGTGATGTTAGGGTACTGCTTTACTAATTGAGCTACGCCATCGGTATGATCATAATGATGATGGGTAATTAAAATACCGCCAAGGGTTAAGTTATGCTGTGCTAAATGCTCTAAAACTGGCGCTGATTGCCCAGGATCAACGACCCACGCTTGGTTATTCTGCTCGGTGGTTAAGCACCAAATGTAGTTATCAGAAAAGGCTTTAATTGCTTTGACTTGCACCATGTATCGTTGCTCTATAAAGTGGTATTTAATTAATATTATAACGAGCTTATATAATGAAACCAGCCCTTAGTTTTCAAGAAGGTCCTAAACCGTTGTCATGGCAGCAGTTTCCGCATGGTGATTATTTACGTTGTGATATAGAACGCAAATTGTCGCCTTGGTTACCGCGAATGTTTGGCTATCATATGCTTAAATTAGGTAATTTAAGCGGTGAATTAGACACCAGTAAAAGCTCCATTAAACATCAAGTATGTGTTGCAGAGCTTGGCCCATACACGGGGGTGGTTGCCGATATAGACGAACTGCCTTTTTACGAGCATAGTATAGATGCCTGCATTATGAGCCATTGTTTAGAGTATCACTCAGATCCACATCATATTTTACGTGAGGCTCATCGAACCCTTATTCCAGGCGGTTATATCGCAATTACGGGGTTTAATCCGTTTAGTTTTTGTGGGTTAGCGCAGTTACTGCCGTTTAGCCGTCAAAAATTACCGTGGACAGGGCGCTTTTTTACTCCTGCACGGGTAAAAGACTGGCTAAATTTACTTGGATTTGAAATTGTGGCCGATGAGCGTTTTATTTATTCGTCGTTGGCGCGCGGTAATCGCTTATCGCGGTTTGCATTTTGGCGCAGCTTTACTAAACAATATTTAAAACCTATGGGCAGTGTGTATATGCTGGTGGCACGAAAACGAGTTGCGCCACTTACACCAATCAAACCTAAGTGGCATGCTCGTCCACAATTTGCGCCAATAAAAGGGGTAGGGCTTAGGCAAACCTCAAAGCAGCATTATCAACAAAATAAAAAATAGCATGATGTAGAGGGTTACGGTTGGTAACCTTCATCATCGAGTAAGTTGTTGCCGCTGGCCGCATCACGAGCAAGGTCGTCAACAATTTCGTTATATTTGTGGCCACTGTGCCCTTTTACCCATTTCCAGGTAACGTCGTGCTCGGCACAGGCTTTGTCGAGACGTTTCCATAAATCGACATTTTTAACCGGCTTTTTAGCCGAGGTTTGCCAACCGCGTTTTTTCCAATTGGTGATCCAAGACTCAATACCCTGCTTAACATATTGGCTATCGGTAGTCAGGGTTACAGGGCAGGCACGATTAAGAGATTCTAGCGCCACAATGGCTGCCAGCATTTCCATACGGTTGTTGGTTGTAAGCTTATAACCTTGGCTTAATTTTTTTTCATGGGCTTCATAAATCATAAAAATACCATAACCACCGGGGCCTGGATTACCTAAACACGAACCATCGGTGTAAATCTCTACGGTTTTTTGCACTGTTTTACCTTGATATTATGTACAATAAAGTGATTATAGAAAGATACCAGAGTCAGGCTTAATTCGATATGGCACGCAGACAAATAGTTTTAGATACAGAAACCACCGGCATCGACCCTAAACAAGGGCACCGTATCATCGAGATCGGCTGTGTGGAGCTTATGAATCGCCGGTTAACCGGCAATAATTTTCACGTTTACATTAATCCGCAGCGCAGCATTGAAGAAGAAGCAATTGATGTTCACGGTATTACTAATGAATTTTTACGCGATAAACCGCTTTATCGTGATATTGCCCAAGAGTTTTTTGACTATATTAAAGGGGCTGAGTTAGTCATTCATAATGCGCCGTTCGATATTGGCCATATGGATAATGAATTTGCGTTATTAAATCAAGGCTATCAAAACACCCATAGTTTTTGTGGCGTGCTTGATACCCTTAAAATGGCGCGTGACTTGCATCCAGGGCAAAAGAACAACCTAGATGCACTTTGTCGCCGCTACGATGTTGATAACACTAAGCGGACGTTACACGGCGCCTTACTGGATTCTGAAATTTTAGCCGATGTTTACCTGGCAATGACCGGGGGGCAAGTAAAGCTAAACCTAAATCAAAACAAAGATGACTCAAGTGATGATCAAAAAGGCGGTATTAGACGCCTAAGTAGTGACAGAGCACCTTTGGTAGTTATAGCAGCTAACGATGCAGAGCAAAGCGCACATCAAACGCGTTTAGATATTGTACAAAAGGAGGGCGGCCATTGTTTATGGCGCGCTGAATAGGGCATTATTATGAAAACGCTATTAGTAGTTTCACTGCTTTTAATTGCCGTGTGTTTCCACCCCGATGCACACAGCGTAAAGCAAGTTGAAGAGTTAAAAGGCAGCGGTAAACAAAATGAAATCCCGTTACTGGATAACCGTTTTCGTGTTGATGACAAAATTGATGAAATAAAATTAATATTTTTTAGACGCCCAGGATCGCCTGCCGTAATTTTAGTAAGACCCGATGGTACTAAATACTTTGCAACCAATGCGGTGAGAAACACTAGTCTTGATTGGTACGATGAATTAAATTATGACTTAGTGGTTATTCGCAATCCCATGCCTGGGCCGTGGCAAGTTATTGGCCAAATAATGCCAGAAAGCCGCATTGTTGTTATTGGTGAGTTATCGCTAAAAGTAGACCCACTGCCTAAAATTCTGTTTCAGGGTGAAACTGTAAAGGTAACTGGTGAGATTTTAAATGATGGCGAGCCGATTCGCGCCAACCTATTTAAAGATGCGGTATCGCTTAATGTAAGCTTTGTGAGCACCAATAATGAAAACTTTGAAAACTTTGGTGCAGGCATACAACAAGTAACTGAATTCAAAGATGATGGCTACGGGTTCGATGAAAGCGCTAAAGACGGTGTGTTTACCGGTGAGTTTACTTTAAATTTCACACCTGGCGAGTGGCGCCCTGAGCTTTATATTACCACTGATGTATTAGAGAGGCGGGTGGTTCAAGATCCTATTGTTGTGCATGAGCCGCCTTTCAGCTTTACCTCCGTTGAAGCAACCGAAGAGGGGGGTGATCATCGCATTACCATCAATATTGATGATGAGCTTTTAAAACCTGATACGGTGATCATGCAAGGTAAAATTTATTATCCCAATGGTGAAGAGCAGGTATTTTACTTAGATAGCAACAGCACTACTGCTAGAGAGCTGGCTTTACAAGATTATGGTTGGGGGCGCTACAACATTGAAATCTCTGTTTTTGGCTCAACAATCAATGACCGAGAGTTTATGGCTACATTGCCAACCTATTTATTTGAAATAGAAAGACCGATTGAAGTGATTCCAGAAATTCCAGTTGCCAGTGTTAGCGAACCAGAAATTATTCCTGTGCCAGTTGTAAAACCAAAAGTAATGTCCACGGGATTAATGGTTAGTTTAATTGTTGGTGGAAATTTGGCCATTTTATTTATAGGTTGGTTATGTATTCGTGTTTTTGTGCAGAACAAACCATTAAAACTTAAATTGAATTTAGCTTTTTTAAATAAAAAGAAAGCTGTTGAGTCAAAAAAAGCTGAACAGCAAAAATCAGATGAACCAGAAAATAGCTCAAAAAATGATAAATCAGGTGGAATTTTAAACCTTTCGATGTCAGATGACTAAAAAACCTGTAAAAAAACAAAAAAGCCCTTGACGAAGCAGGGGCTGGTTCGTATTATTCACGCCGCTGTCAGGGGAGACTCAGACAGAAACGAAAATGCGGAGTGGTAGTTCAGTTG
>NZ_PNDI01000080.1:0-1217 GCF_005887465.1 Pseudoalteromonas sp. S1610
CGTAGTAGTTTTTCATTGTTATTTATCCTATAAATACTAGGGTCTGTTGACCTTTCAAGGTTGAATTTGCAGCAGTCTGTTTGGTATTTAGGCAAGGCAGAGCCTATGTGGTGTGGTTATTCCCCATAAATAGGCGATAACGCAGCATTAATGCCAAACAGGCGCTGCCCGAAGGGTTCTGCCTAGGGGCTATTTACTCTTTGTTGCTCGGTTTTCACTTAGTCCACTAGGTTACAAACCTCGCGCCGCGATTAAATCGCCCCTAGTTTGAACAAATTTTAATCCGCAAAGGTCAACAGGCCCTAGTTAACAACTGTATTAACCCAGTTTAGTCAGGATATTTAAAAACATGTAATATAATCTTCCATTTAATCGCCGAAAAGCGTAGCAATAAGGTCATTAGCATACTCAGAATCATTGCCACTTCCACCGTTAACGATAGGTTGATACTTAATGTATAGACAATGCCACCAGCAATACAGGTAATAGCATACAACTCACCTTTAAGCAGCATTGGAATATCGCGGGCAAGCACGTCGCGAATAAGCCCACCAAAACAGGGGGTTATTACAGCCATAATCACAACCGTCATATCTGGCATACCAGCCAATTGCGCTTTTTGCGCTCCCATGACCGCAAAAAAGGCTAAGCCAAACGCGTCAGCGGTTTGCAATACATAGTATGGAATGGATTTTTGCTTATTGATCAGTCGTGTAGTAACCAGAACCGCCACCAAAATAGCGTAGAAGTAGCTTTGGTCGTGTAACCAAAATACGGGCTGGTCGAGTATCACATCGCGAACGGTACCGCCGCCAATAGCCGTAACAGTTGCAAGTACAACTACACCAAAGCCATCCATTTTCTTTTCATAGGCTACCAAGGTGCCTGAGATAGCAAATACCGCCACACCTATTAAATCAAACCAGTGATAAAGTTCAGTCATAATTTTGATTACAAAAAGTTTTAAAGAGTTTAGTGCATAGCATACTAAATATTCAGCAATAACACTTTCAAAAAGTAGAATTAGAAAAGAACAGCAGGTATACGTGTTAAAAATAGCGTGAGGGAATATGAATTTTAGGCATAAAAAAACACTCTTGTAGAGTGCCGATTTAATAAAACATGTTATTTCAGTGGTTGCGGGAGCCAGAGTTTGTAAGGAGCGAACCGACGACCTTTGCTGGCTAATGAAGAGCTGAGACCGACGAGCTATTTAC
>NZ_PNDI01000081.1:0-9483 GCF_005887465.1 Pseudoalteromonas sp. S1610
CAGGCGCAGCATTACCTTTATAGCTATCGTATGCTTCTTTTAAAAGAAGCATACCTCGAAGTTTTCTTACAATTGAGTCTTGATATAAATTTTCATTTGTACCGATTAAAGCATTTGCACGAGCTATAGTTTTTAAATCACAATGTTTATTCATAGATTTAATAAATGAGCTTCCAAGCTCCGTTCCAATAGATGTATCTAATAACTCTGATTTACCTAAAATAGACTTTAGTGTAAGACCTGACTTCTCTAACTTGGTACCTTTTATCCTTGATTGGAACAATTTCTCTGCAAACTCTTCGAATCGTGGTTGATTTTCTTTCTGGCTTCTATTATTTAAACCTAACTTATCAACATAAATATACTCAAAGTCATGCCCTATGTTTATAGGAGCACCGACTGTAGTCTCAAGCGTGTAGTGCCTATATGGCATTGTAGTAATTTTAAATACAATATCACTATATGAGCGCATATAAGTGTTCAGTATTTTATGGTGCTCCAACGATAAAAACTCTGCCTCATCAATACAAACACACCATGTACTTAACTTACCTATGTTTAAAGTATTCTTAACGATATTTATCGCCATGTGAATAGGCTTAAATAAGTCAGCGGTAAAGTTAATACCTATGTTAAGTTCAGCCTCTGAAGGAGTTATACCTAATTTAATTTTGTTGAAATAAATATTTTTCTTATACTCAATTTTTTCTAGTTCTTGGCTTATTTGAGAAAGGTTATCTAGGCTCTCAGATAACCAGACATCAGAAATAGATCTAGATATTTTCTCTTCTTGAATAATTCTATCTATTTTATTTTTTACATTGCAATTAATAACACTTCTAACTGTATCAATGAACCTCGAACAAGAGGACAAATTGAGGCACCACTTAAATAGTGAGCTATCATCACTTGAAAATGATTTAATGGAGTTAACCCACTCAACTTTGAGCGGTATATAAGTAGCTATAAACGAGTTATTTTCTATTATCTGTTTAGCTGTATCATTTTCCAGCTTAGATAAGTATTCGTGTGAAAGCATCTTTATCAATGCCGTTTTACCTGATCCCCTAGAGCCTAAAACAATATGGTTTTTATTTGAAATTAAACGCTCAAAAGAATGAGTCCAGACAAACTCGTTCGCTAGTTGGTAAGAGGTATAATATCTAGCATTTGAATGTTCAAATATACTATTAAATTCAATTAAACTATCCATTACTCACTCCTTTTATTTGCATTAAAACAAATAGCTCTTCGACACTATCCGATGAAAATACTTTAAAGTTTAGTTTACTCGACAGTATACTTATGACATGCAACAATTGCTTTCTTGGTATAAATACAAATGACTTATCAATATCACATATCTCTTGCCAAGAAATATGTCCTTTCTCAGTGAGTTGTTTTGAAATAATTCCTTCTAACATTACCTCTAAAGCTTTCTTTGACAGGTAACTACCAAAATATTCAGTATGAGGAATACTATTTACAGGTTCAGTTTTAATCCAGCCATGCCCTGAATAGTGATACCAGCTTTTTATAACACCTTGTGGCAAATGGTTTTTTGCACACTTTGACTGTACTTCAATCAGATGAATGCTATTGGGAACACCTTGAAACCACCTTTCATCTAAATGAGCAGAAAAGCTGCCAGCACAGATTACATTCACTGGATGTTGGTAACTATCCATATGTTGCTCGATTCGAGGAATATGTTTGTGACCATGTATAACAAAATTAAAGTTATACTTAGTCATGAGTTCCATTAGTAGTGCAGAATTTTGAAGAATACTGAGGTCAGCAGCATCATATGGTAAGTCTGGATGCTGTATTGGATGATGGTGAACCATTAGAATGTTGACCTTATCATCATCAAATTTATTTTTTTCTAAATACTCCTCGAGCTTCTTAATATCTTCCTTCCGAACTACTCCATGGTGCGGTTTTTTATCGTATGTATCAAATACAGATGAATTGATTCCAATTAAGTTAAGACTTTCATCAGTCCAGTGGGCGAAAAAAGGCTCTGTATAATAACAACCACTGACCGCTCTCTCTAAAATAGATTTGAAAAAACTATTGTTATTAATATGTCGGTATTTATTAGCGACTATAGATAGAAAGGGCTCATTGTTTTTAGTAGAGCTTTCTTCATCTGACCAATTACTATCGTGATTGCCCGGAACGAAAAAAACCTTATCATCGCTAACATTGAAAATTTCCGCGCATTCTTTTATTCTTTTCGCGGCTAAATCAAACTCTTCATGTTTAGACCTATTCGTAATATCGCCAGCGATGAATAGATAATCTGCTTCTAATTTTTCTCTTGCAGCATGCTGTTTAAGATCAAACATGTAGCCTTTCTTTACAGCACTAGATGAATCCCCAACGCAAAAATCCTCAGCAATTGTAGCCGAGCCTGTATGAAGGTCACTAATAATTACAATTTTCATAAAACTCAATATCCATATAACATTCAACTAATATAGCAAAACACATGTTAATAGACACTAAATCCTTACTTTATATAAGAATTTAAATACCCTCTGTGATTGAGAAAGAGTTCACAACATTACTCAACCTATTCAAGCCAGCTCCACCATGCGTATATTTATCTGTAATCCCACCTTTAGAAAGTTCATGACCAACAACTTGCTGAATCAGTGAAAGATCAAACAAATGATTATTACGTATGTTACTTATAAACGTATGCCTAAAGCTATGATAACTGCGAAGTTCATCTAACTCATTAAGGCTAGGTATTTCAAGCTCCACAACCAAACGACCGAACCAACTAGTAATACTCTCAGCTGAAGTTATTTCATATAAAACACGTTCCTCTGCTTGTTCTACATACTCTAAAAAGCCAAGCTCGATTAAGCGGTTATGGATAGGGATTTTACGTTTGGCATTACTTGTTTTTAGGCGTTGTGATTCATGCTCATCAGTTACTAATATGTAGTTAATACCATCTTCAACACGGATATCAGATTTTCTTAACTGATAAATTTCGGTACGTCTTGCACCTGTGTACATGGCTAATAATAGTGACCACTTTTGCCACGCATGTTTTGTTTGCATTGCAAATGCTTCAAACTTATTAAGCTCTTCGCTATTAAAAACACCACGTATACGCTGCTTAAAGTCTCGTTTTATAGTGCAAGGTGAATGCTGAATGTATTCAACAGTATCTCTTTTAGCATATGAAAATATCCCCTGTAACCACTTGTAATAGCCTTGAACTGTTTTAGGTGTAACTAAGTCAACTTCTGGCACATCGAAGTCTAGGCACTCTTGCAAGCTCATTTTGCTGTATGGTGCGCGATTCTTTTTAGGTAGTTGATAACAACGGTCAATAAAGCGACCTATATCACTCGCTTTATAACTTTCAATAGGTTTGTCTTCACTCAGTAAACACCATGCTTCATAATGACGAGCATACTCTTTTACAAGCCTATCGCTTAAACCTGCATTTACTTTAAAATCTAAAAACTCGGTATAAACTTCTGAAAATAATGGGCCTTGAGTTTGTTGTTTTTCTTCTCTTGGCTGACTTTCAGCTATGGTGTGTGAGCTTTTATTAAACATTGAATCTAATAAATGTTTTTGCTCTGAATCTTTAGTTAAGCAAGAAGCTAAGTATTTAGCCTGCAAATTTCTTGAGGTTTCTAGCATACTTTTAAATGCTGAATACTCTAATGACCCATGCTCGAACTCTACATCGTGTTTGTTGAGAGTATCTATTGCATCAATGTTATCAGAGTAAAAGTTGTCGTCTTCATCTGAGTCATCAAACAAGTCTTCATCTGTTTCAATTTCAGAACTATTAAACATGCCAGCGAGCAAAAATGTATCTAATTGGCGTGCAAGTTGACGAACACTTTTTTCGATTTGTTTATTAGCTACAATATCGGCATTGCTTAAACCACTATTTTTAAGTGCCATGTACTTGCTGACCAAAACATAAATATTAAGAACGTCATAATCATTGTTTTTTAAAGCTTCAACCAATAATTCACCCGTTTCACCATCTGCAATAGAAAGCATAATGTTTGCTGCGGTTCTTAAGTGTGTAGGTGAGTAATTGTTTAACGGCTTTGCTTTAATGCCATGTATAGAGTGTGCCGTTGAAGCATAACGTTGTTCTTCTTGTGCTATTATTTTTTTGCTTAGCTCATGGGTAAGTTTTTGCTTCATATGAATTAAAATACGTTTTGCTTGAGTGATTAAAGTTTCAGTATCTATATTGTGTCGATCACTCGCAAGTATTTTTAGTTTATCTAGTTCGGGTTTGATTAATTCAAGAAAGTTTAAAGCATGATGAAGGTGTTTGGTTTTAAGTGAAATGCGTATATCGGAGCCGATAAATTTACGGGGGAAAACATAACGAAAATAGTAACGTTCTTTTCGTAGTATAAGGTGTTCGGGGAGTTTGATATGTCTCATTAAGTTACCTATGTGTAAGTAACGTATTGAGTTTATTTGGCACACTATTTGGCACACTTTTAAAATTTTGTGCCATGAGATTAGTGGTTCAAGCGTAAGCACCTAATAAATCAGATGCTTACGCTTGAGTTTGAGTCAGCCGGTAAGCCGGGTTCTGTCCTTTCCGAAGAAAGTGATAATCATTCGTCTAGGCCATAAATCGCTCTATGGCTCAAGCAACCTACCCGGTTCCAACGTGGGCCACGCCATAAGGAACCCTATTTGGTCTTGCTCCGAGTGGAGTTTACCTTGCAACCGACTATTACTAGCGGCCCGGTGCGCTCTTACCGCACCCTTTCACCCTTACCAATCCCGAAGATTGGCGGTCTTCTCTCTGCTGCACTTGTCGTGGGCTCACGCCCCCCAGCCGTTAACTGGCACTCTGCCCTATGGAGCCCGGACTTTCCTCCCCCTGATCATTTTCGTCACAGGCAGCGATTATCTTGGCTAACTCGGCGCGCAGTATACATGAGAGCACAACACTACGCAGTAAACATTTACTGTTTTTCTTCAATAATTGTTTTATACAACGCGTTTTTCTTCATGCCGAAGTAATCGGCTACTACACCACACGCTTTTTTCATTGGCATTTCGTTTTCAAGTAACGCTAACATTTTACGGGCTTCTGGCGGAATATCGTCAACTACCTTAGCTTTACCCGGCAGCATGAGTACTATTTCACCGCGTTGCTTGGTAGGATCGTCAGTTAAAAACTGCTTTAACTCACTCACTGTGCCATTAAAAAAGGTTTCAAAGGTTTTAGTTAGCTCTTTGGCAAATACCACCTGCTGCTCACTACCTAGCGCTGCTTCTAAATCGTCAAGGCTTGCCATAATACGGTGGGTACTTTCATACATAATACTGGTAATACTTGAGTTAACCGCATCTATAAAAAAGTCTTGGCGCGCTTTACTTTTAGCAGGTGTAAAACCAATAAATTGAAAACGGTCAGTAGGTAACCCAGAACAACATACAGCCGTAATAGCAGCACATGCACCAGGTATGGGTGTTACACTTGCGCCCTGCTCACGACATAAATTAACCACCGCATAACCAGGATCACTGATCAGGGGTGTGCCTGCATCAGAAACTAATGCAATATTTAACCCTTGATTAAGTTGGTCGATAATTTGCTGCGCTTTTTGCTTTTCATTATGGTCATGTAACGCAAAGGTTTTAGCCTTAATACCAAAGTGGCTAAGTAGCTTACCAGTATGGCGAGTGTCTTCAGCCGCGATTAAGTCAACCTGCGATAATGTCGCGATTGCACGCTGACTTAAGTCGTCATAATTGCCGATTGGGGTGGCAACAACGTAAAGAGTGCCAATTTTCTGTGAATTCTCCTCATTTAACATTGAGGTCTCCTGCGTCAGTCAGTAATATAAGCAAATCGCGTTAACGTATGGGAAATCATTGTGCGACTTAAACTAGTTAGTCTATTAATTATATTGTCAGGGTTATCGGCGTGTAGCACAACCGAAAAACCAACTAAAACCAGCGATAACTTAAGTAACAGTGCCAATACGCTGAAAAATGAAGCACTGAATGCGCAATCTATTTACCAATTAGCGCAAAACCGCTATGGCGCTGATAAAATTCAGCTACTTTATAGTGCTCGTGATAGCGCAATTACAGAAGAAAACTGGCCACTACTCGAAAAAATATGCACTGAACTTGCACTTACCGCCAGTGTTGATCAAATTCAAAATCGTTTATACATTGCCTTTGCGCAAAAAGAGCAAAATAAAAATCAGCAAGCACTAGAGGTACTAAACACGCTTGAGGGGCAACTTAAGCAACCTGAGCATTTTGCTTGGCACCAATTTTTAACTGCCAGCATTTTTGCGTCGCAAGACTTACCAAAACGTGCAGCTCCTTACTTTTTTGCTGCCTCTGAATCGGTAGCAAAAAATAATATTTCTATCCCTAAACTTAATGACGCACTTTGGCATAATTTAAAGCAGCTTTCTTCGTATGCATTAGAGCGATTTAATCGTGGCTCGGTTATTCAACAAGGCTGGGTTAACTTAGCTTTGTATCATCAGGTTTATGCCAACAGCTCTGTTGATTTAGACCAAGCGATTAATAATTGGCGCCGCCGTTACCTTGGGCACCCTGGTAGCAATGTTTTACCAAAACAAGATACTTACGCCAATGAATTAGCACCACTAAATATTGAACGCTTAGTTGTGCTATTACCTCAGTCAGGTGCTAACAAGCGCTTAGGGGATGCATTAAAAGCCGGCATACTGGCTGCACTTGATAAAAAAGAGATTAGCGAAACGCTGTTTATTGATGAAAATACCGAAACCGAAGCGTTGAGCGCACAGATTTCGCAATTACAACCAGACTTTGTTATTGGCCCGCTATTAAAAGCCAATATAGATAAGCTCGCTAATACCAATACATTACTCGATATACCCACATTACATTTAAATACCTTTGATGGCGAACGAACCTCTTTGCAGCACTACTTTTTTGCGCTTAATCCAGAGCATGAAGTACAACAAACTCTAGAGCATTTTTTAGCGCAAGGTTATCAAAAACCTATGTTGCTAGCGCCAAATAATACCAATGGTCAGCGCTTAATTGACTACTTTAACCTGCAATGGCAACGCTATAGTGAAACAACCACACAAGTTGGCTTTTACAACGACAATAAAGATATGCCCAATACCATTACCAGCTTGCTAGAAGTTGATAAATCAAAAGAGCGTATTAAATCGGTTAAAACACTTTTTAATAAAGAAGTAGAAAGTGAAACCCGTTCACGTGGCGATATTGATGCAATTTATATATTAGGTGACGCCATAGAGACCCGATTAATTAAGCCTTACCTAGATGTTAACGTAAGCACCTTTGCCGACAGGATCCCTATTTACGCCAGCTCTAAAAGTCATAGTAAGCAAATAGATACCACTGACAAAGGCGATTTAGATGGGCTTTACTTTACCGAACTTCCTTGGATGTTAGACTCACAAATTACGCAGCATAATCTACGTAAGCAATATAATGATTTATGGCCTGAACAGGCTGATATTAGCCAGCGTTTATTTGCCATGGCCTACGATGCCGTCGCCATGCTGAATGATATTAGACAGCTGAGCATTACACCCGATAAATACTTTTCAGGCTTAAGCGGTAAATTGTCCATTAATAGTGCCGGTGATATTGAACGATCACTGCAATGGGCGCAGTACAGCAATCGCCGTATAAAACCTGTGGAATTAAAAACGCAACGCCCTGTGCCGCTATTTATGCAATCAGCAAACGATGGCATAACCATAATTAACTAAGGGGTTAGCATGTCGTGGTTTAAACAGCTGTGGCAAAATAGTCGTGAAAAAGGCCAGTATTATGAGCGCCAAGCGCAAAAGTATTTAGAAGCGCAAGGTTTAAAAGCGATTGAGCGTAATTACTACTGCCCCTACGGCGAACTTGATGTCATTATGAAAGACGGTGACACCTTAGTGTTTGTTGAAGTTAAGTTTCGTAAAAATAACATAAAAGGCGGCGCTAATTATGCGCTAAGCCCGCAAAAGCAAGCTAAGTTAAAGCGCACTATTTATCATTACCTTGGTGCTAAAAACTTAAAAAACCAGCCATTACGTATTGATTACGTAGCTATAACAGGCGAACCGTCATTACATATTAACTGGCTGAAAAACGTATTTTAATATCTGATGTATAAAAATAAGACGATTACAACAGCTTCATGCTGAGCATACAGTTAAGCATTAGCTAACGCCTAAAATAATTACCTTTTAATAAAGCCGGTGTGAGCTCACACAGAATTAGAGATAAATTGTTGGTAACCCATGCAAGATACAATTAAAGAAATTTTTAAAGAAAGTATTCAAGTTCAAATAGCCGCAGGCGAAGTGTTGCCAAGCGCGTTAGAATCAGCGGCATTTACCATTGCACAAAGCCTGATCAATGGGAATAAGTTGATCTGTTGCGGTACTGCAAATTGCCATATGCTGGCACAACACATGGCAGGCGTACTGGTTAATTTTTACGAAACAGAACGCCCTTGCTTACCTGCAATCGCTCTCTCACAAGAAAATATTAACTTGGGCCAAGGCAATCAAATAGATGACCACGATACCTTTGCACGCCAAGTTCGTGCCTTTGCTCAGCAAGGTGACTTATTATTGGTACTTGCCATTAATGGTAATGAAAAACACATAATTTCTGCAGTAGAAGCGGCACTTACCAAAGATATGAAGGTCATAGTAATGGTAGGCGATGATGGCGGCGAACTCGTTGGCTTGCTTGGCCATAACGATGTAGAAATTCGTACGCCGTCTAAACGCCCGAGTCGCATTATTGAATCGCATTTAGTGAACCTTCACTGTTTAAGTGAGTTGGTGGATTTAACCCTTTTCCCGCAGGACGAAAATTATGTTTAAACGCTCCCTAATTATCTTAGGCACTGTTGTGTTATTGCAAGGTTGTGCCGCAGCTGTGGTCGCCGGTACAGCCAGTGCTGTTACTGCCGCTAACGATAGACGAACCATTGGCTCACAAATAGACGACAACAATATTGAAATAAAAGCCAGTATTGCTATTAGCGAAGATGAACGCCTTAATAAGTTTGCTCATATCAGCGTTATAAGCGTAAATGGCGTGGTTTTAATGGTAGGCCAAGTGCCTAACCAAGAAATGAAAAACCAAGCGTTTAAAGCCATTGAGAACCTATCTGGTATTCGCAAAATTCATAACCAGCTTCGCATTGGCTCTAATATTGGAATCACCACGCAAACTCACGACTCATGGTTAACCTCAAAAGTAAAAGCGCAGCTTTTAGCGGCTGAAAACATCAGCAGTAATAATATAAAAGTAGTGACTGAAAATGCCGAAGTATACTTAATGGGACTAGTATCTGACGCTGAAGCAAACCAAGCCGTTAATATAGCTCGCAACATCTCTGGCGTAGAGCGAGTAGTTAAAGTATTTGAGTATTTGTAAAAGTCTCAGGTTCGAAGTTCGAAGTTCGAA
>NZ_PNDI01000082.1:0-9172 GCF_005887465.1 Pseudoalteromonas sp. S1610
CGGCGAAGGTAAATGTGGTGGTAGCCACTAAACTTTTCTTTTTCCGATAAGTGAGAGGGCCATTAGGCCCTTTTTATTTAATATGAGGTTTTATTATGGCTCAAAATCAAACGCCTAACTTTGGCATGGTCGGTTTAGGCTTGCGAAGAGAAATGCTAGATGAGCTTGAGCATGTCATACCAAAACAAATTGAGTTTATGGAAGTGGCCCCAGAGAACTGGTTAAAGCTAGGTGGGCGCTTTGAAAAGCAATTTAAGCAGTTAACTAATAATAATCACTTTGTTTGTCATGGTTTATCTCTTTCTATTGGCTCACCTGAACCGCTCGATATTGAATTTATAAAGTCGTTAAAATCTTTCTTTGATAACCACGATATTAAAGCTTATAGCGAACATCTAAGCTATTGCTCAGGTAAAGGCCATATGTATGACTTAATGCCAATTCCTTTTACTGAAGAAGCGATCAAACATGTCGTTTCTCGGGTTAAGCAGGTTCAAGATATATTAGAGCGACCACTTGTGCTGGAAAATGTGTCTTATTATGGTGCCCCTGGTCAGCAGCTATCAGAGCTTGAATTTACCAATGCTATTTTAGAAGACGCAGACTGCCAGTTGCTATTAGACGTTAATAATATTTATGTGAACTCGATTAATCATGGTTATGATGCGCAAGCGTTTTTAAGTGGGCTACCAACTAATAAAATTGCCTATTGTCATGTTGCAGGCCACTACAATGAGGCTGATGACCTTATTATAGATACTCATGGCGCAGATGTTATTGACCCTGTCTGGCAATTGCTCGATAGCGCATATCAGGCACATGGTGTTTTTCCCACACTGCTAGAGCGAGATTTTAATATTCCGCCTATTAACGTGTTAACCAAAGAGCTGGATATAATCCATCAATTACAGGCAAAGCACCTTAAGTTGTTATCAACAGCACAAAGTGCTTAGCTGTTTGAATTTAATAAGTACTTGCTATTTTAGGGTTTTATAAGAGTCGTTATTATGAGTTTTATCGATGTGCAAAATGAGTTTATGGCCCATATTCGAGAGCCTAATAAGCAGCCGTGTCCAACCGATGTTGAAGACAGACGAATGGCTATTTACCGAGATCTGTTTTTTAATAATATTAATGGCTTTGTTTCATCGGCATTTCCAGTTTTAAAAACACTTTATAGTGATCAACAGTGGCTATTACTGGTTCGTCAATTTTTTAGTGAACATGATTGCCAATCTCCTTATTTTTTAGATATAGGAGAAGAATTTATTACCTATTTAATGACAAGCTATGTACCTAGAGAGTCTGATCCGGTGTTTATGCTGGCGCTAGCCCATTATGAATGGATTGAGCTTGACGTGTCTGTAATGAAGGCTGACCCCCGTGAGCTCCCTCTAAGCACTAATAAGCTTACTCATTCTCCTTTGTATTTATCTAAAACAGCGCGTAACTTAAGCTACGACTATCCAGTGCAACATATAAGTGAAGAGTTTCAACCTCAACAGCCTTCAGAGCAGCCGTATTTCTTTGTTGTTTACCGCGATGAGAGTGATGAGGTGCAATTTTTGGCCACCAATGCCATGACCGCCATGCTACTGTCTATTATTGAAAATGAAGCGGGGAGTACGTTTGAGCAGGTTTGCCAACAGGTTAGTGAAAATGCACCACAATTTAATCTTGAGCAAATAACACAAGGGGCACTGAGTACCTTAACAGCTATGGCACAGCGGCAAATTATAGTGACAAAAAATCAATACTAAGCTCTTTATTGATTATTTCACATCGTCTATTATAGCGCCTTTATTTGTTGTGCTTAATAAAAGGTTGTACCCATGTCAGATGATAAAGACTTTAAAGACCCGTTCAATGCGGCTTACTTTTTTGCATTCTTAGCCGTATTTGCTGGAATAGGGTGTTTAAATGCCATTTTAGGTTGGATCACCAGCTTAACTTAATCAGGTTTTATTTTAAGGCTGTTGTTTTTCATCAGCCTTACATTTTTATCACTTCCCTCTCCCGACACTTTATAATTATCGCAAACTCGCAATTTACGACCACTTAAGGTTATAATCACCTGCTTTGTAATATTAATCATTGAGCAGTTAAAATTATGACTCAAGTAACACCAGCAATTATCAAAAACAGCATTACTACAATTGCTGATTATCCTAAAGCGGGCATTATGTTTCGCGATGTAACAACCCTAATGGCAAACCCTGAAGCGTTTAAAGCAACCATAGATGCATTTATTGACGCTTATAAAGACCAAGGTTTTACTAAAATTATCGGCACTGAATCACGTGGCTTTATTTTTGGTGCTCCGCTATCTTATGCTTTGGGAATTCCTTTTATCCCTGTTCGTAAACCAGGTAAATTACCGCGCGAAGTTATTCGCCAAGATTACCAACTCGAATATGGCGAAGATACACTAGAGCTTCATACTGATGCGATTGTAGCCGGTGATAAAGTCTTGTTAGTTGACGACTTGTTGGCGACCGGTGGTACAATTGAAGCAACAGCCAAGTTGGTTGCAAAATTAGGCGGTAACGCCACAGATGCTGCCTTTGTTGTATCACTTCCAGAGCTTGGTGGTGAGCAACGTATTGAAAAAATGGGCATCAATATTTTAAAATTGGTTGAATTCGAAGGCGAATAATCGATGAGTTATCAGGTTCTAGCGAGAAAATGGCGTCCTCAAACCTTTCATGAATTGGTTGGGCAGTCTCATGTAAAACAGGCGCTGGTAAACGCGCTGACTCAAAATAGACTGCATCACGCTTATTTATTCACTGGAACCCGTGGTGTTGGTAAAACCACCATTGCCCGTATTTTTGCTAAAAGCTTAAATTGTGATGAAGGTATATCTGCCACACCATGTGGTCAATGTAGTAGCTGTGTTGATATAGAGGCAGGGCGCTACATTGATTTACTCGAAATAGATGCGGCTTCACGCACTAAGGTTGAGGATACGCGTGAGATACTTGATAACGTTCAATATGCGCCAACGCGCGGACGTTACAAAGTATATCTAATCGATGAAGTACACATGTTGTCAAAGCACAGCTTTAATGCGTTATTAAAAACGCTTGAAGAGCCGCCTGAGCATGTGAAATTTTTGCTCGCAACCACTGATCCTCAAAAATTACCAGTGACTATTTTATCTCGCTGTTTACAGTTTAATCTGAATGCATTGTCGCAAGCTGAGATTAAGCAACAGCTTGAGTATGTGCTTACCCATGAGCAGCTTAATTTTGATAATGATGCGCTAAGTATTATTGCCAAAGCGGCCGATGGTAGTATGCGAGATGCATTAAGTCTGACCGATCAGGCTATTGCTCAAACAAATGGTGATATTAAAAATCAAGCTGTACAAGACATGCTTGGTTTAATGGACACCCATTACAGTCAAAGTTTACTTGCGGCATTATTAGCGCAAGATGGCACAGCCTTGATGAATGAAGTTGCTCAAGTCGCTAGCCGAAATCCAAATTACATTGCGCTGCTTGATGACTTAATTGCGCTAACGCATGTGATTCAATTGAGTCAATTAGTCCCTGAAGCAGCAGCGCTTGATAGCAATAACGCCGATTACATTGAGCATGTTGCAGCGCATACCCATGCCCAACAAATTCAAGTGTATTACCAGTTATTACTCAATGGCAAAAAAGATTTACAATGGGCACCTGAGCCTCGTTTAGGGTTTGAAATGATTATGCTCAGGTTATTGGCATTTGAACCTACGCAGTTGCAAACCAATCAACCTGAACCTAGCTCACAAGCTGCGCCAGAGCAAAATAGTGCAGGGCGTGCTAATGCACTGCGTGATATTTTAAATAAAAATAAACCAGCGCAGAGTAATGCTCCTCAAATTCAGCCATTAGCAACTAATACGCAGCCAACAAAAGCCGATGAGCCTGAGGTTTCAAAGCCTGATTATAGCCAAACACAGAATGAGCAAAGTTCGATACAAAGTCAGCCTCAAATTGTAGATACCCCTGTAATAAGTGATGAACAAGCGCAGCGTCAAAGCGAAGATGATGCCTACATGCAGCACAGTGATGTAGAACAAACTATTGCCGCACAATACGATGATGTAATGAGTAGCGCTGTTGATCAAGGGTTTAACCCTGAGTTAGCAAATGCCACAAGTAACGCAGATCAGTCTGCGTCATCAATGGGTGAGCAAGAAGCGCGAGCACAGTCAGCAATAGCGCGTATTTTACGCGATAGAAACATTTCGGGTGCCGGTAAGCTTTCAAGTGCCGCAATTGAAAAGCCAACTGAAGAAAAACCAGCACCGACAAAATCCGATTTTAGTCGCCCGCAGAGCAATGAAGCACAAACTGTATCACAGCAGCCACCACCATGGGATAATGAGGTGAGCGATGACCTGCAAAAAAAGCCTCAGCTCCCAGCACAGGGGAGCCGAGCTCAGGTAGCAAATAAGCCAGCGAGTAAAGTTGACTTTAAAGCAAAGCATCAAACGATTACTGAAAATTTAGCACCGGAGCTATTAGAGCAAATTAATCCGCAAAAACCAGCACCTGTTGTTGAACAAGAGCCAAGCATTCCGATACCTGATGATTTTCAAAGCCCAATTAGTGAAATCAGATTTGCCCATCAACAAGACGAATGGGCCTATTTAATAAAGCGTATGGGACTTGGCGGACGCATGCGCCAGTTTGCATTGCATTCAATTTTTACCAAACAAGACAATCATTTCCATATTGAAGTGGATGAATCGCAAAAGCACTTAGATACGCCAATGTTACGTCAAAAGTTAAATGTGGCGTTATCAAGTATTTATGGACACAACGTTGAGCTTAATATTGATTTTGCTAGCGGGGTGATTGACTCACCTTATTTGATTCAACAAAAAATTGATGCAGGTCGTCACCAGCAAGCGATTGATGTGATCACCGGCGATGAAAATATAGTACAATTTCAACAGCTATTTAGCGCTGAAATTGACGAAAACAGTATTCAGGCATTGTAATTAACGACCAGTGCCCTTATTTATACTCCAGTTAATGTATTAAAAGAAAGAGAGACGATTATGTTTAAAGGTGGAATGGGTAACATGATGAAGCAAGCGCAGCAAATGCAAGAGCGCATGCAAAAAGCCCAAGAAGAAATCGCAACGATGGAAGTGGTTGGTGAAGCCGGTGCTGGTTTAGTAAAAGTAACCATGCTTGGCAACCACAATGTTCGTCGTGTTGAGCTTGATGAAAGCTTAATGGAAGACGACAAAGACATGATTGAAGATTTACTTGCAGCAGCGTGTAATGATGCTGTTCGCCGTGTTGCTGAAGAAACTCAAGAGCGCATGGGCAAAGTAACAGGCGGTATGCAATTACCACCTGGTATGAAAATGCCGTTCTAAGCAACTATGCAACTTTCAGATAGTTTAACATCGCTAATAGAAGCACTTCGTTGTCAGCCAGGTATTGGCCCGAAATCTGCTCAGCGTATTGCATTTCATTTATTAGAGCGCGACCGCAAAGGTGGCACTCAGCTTGGGAATGCGCTAACAAAAGCGATGACGGCTGTAGGGCATTGTCAGTCGTGCCGCACGTTTACCGAGCAAGCACAATGTGATATTTGCTTAAGTACTAAACGCCAAGATAGCGGCATTTTATGTGTGGTTGAGTCGCCTACAGATGTGTTAGCGATTGAGCAAACAGGCCAATACAAAGGACTCTATTTTGTATTAATGGGACATTTGTCACCGATTGATGGCATAGGGCCTAAAGAAATTGGTCTAGACGTGCTTGAGCAAAAGCTTGCGCATGGCGGTATTAATGAAGTTATATTAGCCACTAACCCTACGGTTGAAGGTGAAACAACGGCTCATTATATTGCCCAGCTTTGTCATAAATACAAAGTGGGTGCATCGCGAATAGCTCATGGTATTCCTGTGGGTGGCGAGCTTGATTTAGTCGATGGCACAACCTTAATGCATGCATTTAGTGGCAGGCGCTTAGTCAGCCATGAATAGTTTATTTTAAGCTTAACTATTTGAACTTACTTTAAAAGCCTACATACATACTGTAGGCTTTTTTGTTGGCTTTAATTGCAATATAAACAAAAGTTTAAGGATGGTATGGCTGCAATAACTCAAAGTGCTAATGTGATTGTTGATGACTTTATCGCACCTGTTTGCCATGAACACATAAAAATTATTTATCAAGATGATGATATTTTATTGATCAATAAACCTAGCGGCTTGTTGAGCTTGTCGGGTAAAAACCCTCTTAACTGGGATTCGGTTCACTATAGGCTTGTTAATGGCCAACAAGGCGTTACAGCAGCGTTTCCTACTGCGATATTACCCCACCGTTTAGATTTAGGTACCTCCGGAGTGATGGTGGTAGCACTTAATGAGCAAGCAGCTAAAGCACTGAATCAGCAATTCCAATCCCGAAGTGTTAAAAAGCAATATCGCGCAATGCTCTTTGGATTGGTTGCTGAGCCTCAGGGAGAAATTACTGCACCTATAGCAAAAGATAAAATGTTATTTCCGAAAGTGAAAATTTGTCACCAGAGCGGCAAACCCTCGCGCACTCAATTTAAAGTGGTTAAACGCTTTAACAAAGAGCAAAAAACTTTGGTCGATTTTACTCCTATAACTGGACGCACTCATCAACTTAGAATTCACAGTTTAATTTTTGGCCACCCTATACTAGGATGTGATTTATATAAAAATGATTGCAGTGATCTGGGTGCTCAACGATTATTATTGCATGCCAGCGATTTATTTTTTGTGCATCCATGCACTGATAAGCCAATGCACGGGCATGCCACAACGCCTTTTTAGTTGATTAAGCCCTTTAAAGTGTCTTTGAATGGGGTTTTTTATTTTTTTTACTTGAACTTCTCACGGCTCACCCCATATTAAGTGCATAACGCAGACACTTTGCAAATTGGAGATACATAAATGACTGCAGCACAAAAAGAAACATTAGGCTTTCAAACAGAAGTAAAACAACTATTAAACTTAATGATTCACTCGCTTTATTCAAATAAAGAAATCTTTTTACGCGAGCTTGTATCAAATGCATCTGACGCAGCCGATAAACTACGCTTTTTAGCCCTTTCAAACGGTGACCTTTATCAAGGTGATGCAGATTTACGCGTACGTATAAGCGCAGATAAAGACGCTAACACAGTGACCATTTCTGATAATGGTATTGGTATGACGCGTGATGAAGTGATCAGCTCATTAGGCACCATTGCTAAGTCGGGTACGGCTGAATTTTTCAAAAACTTAACGGGCGATCAAAGTAAAGATTCACAGCTTATTGGTCAATTTGGTGTTGGTTTTTACTCAGCATTTATTGTTGCTGATGAAGTGACTGTTCGTACTCGTAAAGCAGGAGAGACAACAGCGGTTGAATGGCAGTCAAAAGGTGAAGGCGAGTACACGCTACAAGAAATCGAAAAAGAAGGCCGTGGTACAGATATTATTTTACATCTTCGTGAAGAAGAAAATGAATATGCAGATGAATGGCGTCTTCGCAGTATCGTAACTAAATACTCTGATCATATTTCTACACCAGTACAAATGTACAAGGCAGAAGTACCTGAGTCTGAAGGTGAAGATGGTGAAAAAATTCCGGCTGTTCCAGGTGAGTGGGAAAGCATTAACCGTGCAACTGCATTATGGACACGTGACAAATCAGAAATCTCTGAGGACGAATACAAAGAGTTTTATAAGCATGTAAGCCACGACTGGGAAGATCCGCTTAGCTGGGGACATAATAAAGTTGAAGGTAAAACTGAATACACCAGTTTGTTATACATTCCAAAAAAAGCACCTTTTGATTTATGGAATCGTGAGCGCCAAAGTGGTTTAAAACTTTATGTTCAACGCGTGTTTATTATGGATGACGCTGAACAGTTTATGCCAAGCTACTTACGTTTTGTTAAAGGCTTATTAGACTCAAACGATTTACCACTAAACGTATCGCGTGAAATTTTACAAGACAACAAAGTTACCCAAGCTATTCGTAAGGGGTGTACGTCGCGTATTATTAAAATGCTTGAGCGTATGGCTAAAAACAAAGCCGATGATTACCAAACATTTTGGAATGAATTTGGTCAGGTAATGAAAGAAGGGCCTGCAGAAGATGCGACCAACAAAGAAAGCATTGCTAAATTACTGCGCTTTTCATCAACGCACACCGACTCAGAAACTCAAGATGTTTCACTTGAGCAATACATTGAGCGCATGAAGGACAGCCAAGATAAAATTTACTATGTGGTTGCTGACTCATTTATTGCTGCTAAAAATTCACCGCACTTAGAAATCTTCCGCAAAAAAGGTATTGAAGTACTATTACTTAGCGACCGTGTAGATGAGTGGATGATGAGCCATTTAACGGAATTTGGCGAAAAGCAATTTCAGTCAATTACCCGCGGTGATCTAGATTTAGGTAAGCTAGATGACGAAGAAACTAAAAAAGCACAAGAAGAGTCTGAAAAAGAAGTTGCAGGCTTGGTTGAGCGTATCAAAACTGCATTAGGAGATGATGTTAAAGATGTACGCTTTACTCACCGCTTAACCGACTCTCCAGCGTGTGTAGTGAGTGATGACAATGACATGAGCTCGCAAATGCAAAAGCTAATGGAGTCAGTAGGTCAAGCTGTTCCAGAGGCTAAGCCTGTGTTTGAATTAAACCCAGAGCACCAACTGGTTAAGCATTTAAATGATGAACAAGACGAAGATAAGTTTGCACAGTGGTCACATGTACTACTAGACCAAGCCTTGCTTGCAGAGCGCGGTACGCTTAAAGATCCAACTGGATTTGTAACTCGCTTAAATAAACTTATGCTTGATTTAAGCAAATAAGTATAAAAATCAATGATTGAGTAAAAAGGGAACGTCTGTTCCCTTTTTTATGCCCTGCTCGAAGGGTTCTGCCTAAGGGCGATTTACTCTTTGTTGCTTACATGGATATAGGCAGGGGGTGAGCAGGACGCGGAAGCTTTACTCGGTTTTTACTTAGCCCACTAGGTTACAAACCTCGCGCCGCGATTAAATTGCCCCTAGTTTGAACAAATATCAATCCGCAAAGGTCAACAGACCCTAATTATGTTAAATTGCACTGTATTTCATTTCGCTAATAGCATAACGGGTATTTATATAATAAATAACCCGATGCTTTTTCAC
>NZ_PNDI01000083.1:0-825 GCF_005887465.1 Pseudoalteromonas sp. S1610
GTCTTACCCTCGGGAGGACGTGGTCCAAGGAGTGATTCATGACTGGGGTGAAGTCGTAACAAGGTAGCCCTAGGGGAACCTGGGGCTGGATCACCTCCTTATACGATTTAGAACTTATTTGTTCGTAGTGTCCACACAGATGATTGTTAATTGTAAAGAGAACAACACTTATTGTTTGGGTCTGTAGCTCAGCTGGTTAGAGCGCACCCCTGATAAGGGTGAGGTCGGTAGTTCAAATCTACTCAGACCCACCACTTCTTCTTAATACTGCGTTGTAAGCTTCGTTGTTTAGTGAACTAAACGGCCTTAACTTACGCCTTATCTTAAAAAGAAGTCGGTATACAAACAGTAAGACCAGCATATGTGGGGCTATAGCTCAGCTGGGAGAGCGCCTGCCTTGCACGCAGGAGGTCAGCAGTTCGATCCTGCTTAGCTCCACCACTTTACTTCTTAAAAATAAATATTCTTTTATCGGGTAGCACAATCACCTGAGAATAGAGTGTGTTTAATTTTGAGAAGTTTTTGATTCTCTGCTCTTTAAAAATTTGGAAAAGCTGATAATAAAATTCGTATGAATACATTTGTTATTTGTACAGAGTTTTCAAAAGTAAAAAAGAATGATAGCAGTATCATTCAGTGCCATTTAATCCTCGGATTAATTGGTATCTACTTTAGTATTCAATATTAACTTCTGGCGAAGTTAAACTGTCACGAAACAAAGACCCGTTTGGGTTGTATGGTTAAGTGACTAAGCGTACACGGTGGATGCCTTGGCAGTTGGAGGCGATGAAGGACGTATTAACTTGCGATAAGCCTAGTCATGGT
>NZ_PNDI01000084.1:0-12223 GCF_005887465.1 Pseudoalteromonas sp. S1610
AATCGCCCCTAGGCAGAACCCATCGGGCAGCGCCTGTTTGGCATTGATGCTGCGTTATCGCCTATTTATGGGGAATAACCACACCACATAGGCTCTGCCTTGCCTAAATACCAAACAGACTGCTGCAAATTTAACCTTGAAAGGCCAACAGACCCTAGTTATTTGAACCCAGATACAACTAATGTCTAATATTTAATAGTGCACTGCTGAGTAATCCTTGATGAAAAGCCTAAGGCAAGTAATATAAATTGGAGACTAATATGTCACAAAGTATCTATCCAGTTCCTGCGCAGATAAAAAACGCAGCGCTCGTCGATAATGAAAAATATAATACGATGTATAAACAGTCTATCGAAGACCCTGAAGGGTTTTGGGCTGAGCACGGTAAGCGTCTTGACTGGTTTACTCCATATTCAAAAGTAAAAAACACTTCATTTGACAAAGGCCATATCAATATTAAATGGTATGAAGATGGCTACCTGAATGCCTCTTATAACTGTATTGATCGTCACTTAAAAACAAAAGCGGATAAAGTAGCATTAATTTGGGAAGGTGATGATCCTTCACAAAGCGAAAATATCACCTACCAACAGCTACATGATGAAGTGGCAAAGTTTGCCAATGGTTTAAAAAAATTAGGTGTTAAAAAAGGTGACCGTGTAGCCATTTATATGCCAATGAGCCCGCAAGCTATATACGCAATGCAAGCTTGTGCCCGCATAGGTGCTATTCATTCAGTTATATTCGGTGGCTTTTCACCGTCAGCTATTGCGGATCGTATTAATGATTCGGGTGCTAAAGTGGTGATCACCTCAGATGAAGGCCGACGTGCAGGTAATTGTGTACCGCTTAAAGCTAATGTAGATGAAGCCGTATTACAAGATTCAGTAACCACGGTTGAGCATGTAGTGGTACATAAACTAACTTCAGGCGATGTTGATTGGCACGACCATGATATTTGGTGGCATGACTTAGTTGCAGACCAAGCGCCAGATTGCGAACCTGAACACATGAATGCTGAAGACCCGCTGTTTATTTTATACACCTCAGGTTCTACCGGTCAGCCCAAGGGGGTGGTGCACACCACTGGTGGCTATTTAGTGTATTCATCTATGACCCACGAATACATTTTTGATTTAAAAGACGATGATATTTTTTGGTGTAGTGCTGATGTTGGCTGGATCACAGGTCACAGTTATATTGCTTATGGGCCGCTCGTTAATGGGTGTACGCAAGTCGTATTTGAAGGCGTGCCAACTTACCCAACTGCTGGTCGTATGGGTGAAGTGGTTGATAAACATAACGTGACAATTTTATACACAGCACCTACTGCCATTCGTGCATTGATGGCTAAAGGCGAAGAGCCGATTGCAAGCTCACATCGTGACAGCTTACGCATTTTAGGTTCTGTGGGGGAGCCGATCAATCCAGAAGCATGGACCTGGTACTATGAAAAAATTGGTAAGTCGAATTGTCCAATTGTAGATACTTGGTGGCAAACCGAAACCGGTGGCATCATGATTGCGCCATTACCAGGTGCAACCGATATGAAACCTGGCTCTGCAACACGTCCATTCTTTGGTATTGCACCTGCATTATTTGATGCTGAAGGTAATACATTGGAAGGTGCGGTTGATGGTAACCTTGTGATTTTAGATAGCTGGCCTTCACAAGCACGAACCGTTTATGGCGACCATGAGCGCTTTGAACAAACCTACTTTAGCGCTTATCCTGGTGTGTACTTTACTGGTGACGGTTGTCGTCGTGATGAAGACGGTGATTATTGGATCACAGGACGCGTTGATGACGTACTTAATGTGTCTGGACACCGTTTAGGTACTGCGGAAATTGAAAGTGCGTTAGTTGCTCATGAAGCTGTAGCTGAAGCGGCAGTAGTAGGCTACCCGCATGATATTAAAGGCCAAGGTATTTACGTTTACATAACTCCTAACGAGGGTGTAACGGTGAGTGATGAGCTAACAAAAGAGATCCGTAATTGGGTACGTAAAGAGCTAAGCCCAATAGCATCACCAGATATGATTCAGTGGTCTCCAGGTTTACCAAAAACACGTTCTGGCAAAATTATGCGTCGTATTTTACGTAAAATCGCGGCAAATGAGCACCAACAGCTTGGTGATACCTCAACACTTGCGGATCCGTCAGTGGTTGATGAGCTAGTAGAAAATCGATTAAATCGTTAATTTCGCGTTAAAAGCTTGATTAGAAGTTGATTCTAAACGTAGTATATCGGCTGTTGTCTATTGGATAGCAGCCGAATTTTTGGGAGTGAACAATGAGTCAGTTTTTAATAGCGGACGATCATCCGTTATTTCGTGAAGCACTAAAGGGCGCTTTGAGTGCAAAGTTTGCAGGTTTAGAAGTATTTGAATCAGCGGATTTTGATAGCACATTGCAGGTGTTAAGCGAACAAGAAGATCTTGATATATTACTACTAGATTTACACATGCCAGGTAACGGTGACTTATACGGCTTGATCCGTATACGTGAAGATTACCCAAGCTTACCTATTGCGGTGGTTTCGGGTAGTGAAGATGTAAATATTGTTTCGAAAGTTATGGGTTATGGGGCAATGGGGTTTATTCCTAAGTCATCATCATCTGACGATATTGCCAACGCAATTAACCAAATACTCGAAGGCGATACTTGGCTGCCAACCGAACTAAAAAGTAAAGTGGCTGAAATAGAAGGCGCAGATAGAGAAATTGCTGCACAAGTAGCATCACTTACTCCACAGCAATACCGTGTATTACAATATTTGCACGAAGGGTTACTGAATAAACAAATTGCGTACGAACTTCACATTTCAGAAGCCACAGTCAAAGCTCACATCACTGCCATATTTAGAAAACTCGGTGTTTATAATCGAACTCAAGCTGTTTTAATTGCTGCAAAACTACAACTAGAACCGATAGAGCAAGCTTAAGCAGACTAAATAAGAGGCGAGAGCCTCTTTTTTGTAACCCCATCACAATAAAACCCATCAGTTAATTACCATGACATAACAAGTCATTCATCTTTATTACATGACCTGCTCAGAAAATAATGCTAGGTTACGGGCATTTTGTAATTAAGAGAGCATGGTATGTCAGACTCAATGGACTCACCACACACATCCCAAGATGAAAATCAGGCCGCAAAGGGCGGTTGGTTTAATCGATTTTTAGCCACGGTAGAATTTTTAGGGAATATGCTTCCCCATCCAATTACCTTATTCGCGCTGTTTTGTATTGCCATTATTTTATTTAGTGGCGTTGCTGATTGGTTTGGACTTAGTGCTATCGATCCTCGCCCTGAGGGCTCTGCTGGGCGCGATCCAGATGGTGTAATTGAAGTTGTTAGCTTACTCAGTGCCGAGGGCTTACAGCGTATTGTAACGGGATTGGTAACTAACTTTACCAGCTTTGCCCCATTAGGTACGGTGTTAGTGGCGCTATTAGGTGTAAGTGTTGCTGAACATTCTGGGCTATTGTCTGCGGCAATGCGTGGCATGGTTATGGGTGCATCTAAACGCTTAGTTACCTTTATGGTTGTATTCGCTGCTATTTTATCAAACACAGCATCTGAGCTGGGTTATGTCGTATTGATCCCCCTAGCGGCAATGATATTTCATAGTTTAGGTCGTCATCCGCTTGCAGGCCTTGCTGCAGCGTTTGCTGGTGTATCGGGTGGCTATAGCGCTAACTTATTACTGGGTACTATCGATCCGTTATTAGCGGGTATTACGACGCCTGCAGCACAAATGATTGATCCAACTTACCAAGTAGGCGCTGAAGCAAACTGGTATTTTATGATGATTTCAGTATTGCTAATTGCTGTTTTAGGTACACTTGTTACTGAGAAAATTGTTGAGCCACGTTTAGGTAAATATAACCCAGATGAAGCCAGTGAAGATTTAGCTCAAAATAATATTGCCGGTTTAACTGCCAAAGAAAAGTCAGGTTTAAAATGGGCTGGAGTTTCATTACTTGTTGTTTCGTTGTTGCTCGCTTGGACGATTGTTCCAGCCGACGGTATTTTACGTAACCCTGAAACAGGTCTAGTTGCTCACTCGCCGTTTTTAAAAGGGATTGTTGTTTTTATTTTTGTTACCTTTGGTATTCCGGGTTTTGTGTATGGTCGCGTGGTTGGCACCATGAAAAATGATAAAGACGTGATCAATGCCATGAGCAAAAGTATGAGCTCTATGGGCATGTACATTGTATTGGTGTTTTTTGCTGCGCAGTTTGTGGCATTTTTTAAATGGACTAACTTAGGCACCATTTTAGCGATTAACGGTGCCGCGTTACTACAAGCTCTTAGCTTAACTGGGCCGGAAGTATTTGTACTGTTTATTTTGATGTGTGCTTTAGTGAACTTAACTTTAGGCTCATCGTCAGCGCAGTGGGCAGTAACAGCACCTATCTTTGTTCCTATGCTAATGCTTATAGGTTATGCACCCGAGACAATTCAAGCGGCTTATCGTATTGGTGATTCAGTAACTAACTTAATTACCCCGATGATGAGTTACTTTGGTTTAATTCTTGCGGTTGCCACTAAATACAAAAAAGACATGGGAATAGGTACTTTGGTAGCCACTATGTTGCCATACAGCTTGATCTTCTTTGTTGGCTGGGTGGTACTGTTTTACTTATGGGTATTTGTTTTAGGTATGCCAGTAGGCCCTGGGGCACCAACGTATTACACACCCTAGTTAAGTAAGGTTTATTATTTACTTATAAAAATGCCAGCTTATTAGCTGGCATTTTTAATAGCTATATAAAGCTAATTATGAAAATACGACGGTTTTATTGCCATTAATAAACAGCTAGAGTATTACCAAGTTGGTTTAATAACATGCCGCCTAAACAGAGGCTTCTTTTGGAGCTAATAATACAACTTTGGTTTTTTCTTCGCCGTGCAGTACCACTTTTGCAATCCTTCGCAAAGTTATAATAAAAAATCGCTGAGGGATTAGTCTGTGAGTTCTGCTCTCATAAAAAGCGTTGTGCATCTTTATCAACAAGGCCTAATAATATCTAAATTATGCTGATTACAGAGTTTGGTAATTTTGGCTAAGCCTAATATCGTTTGCGTATTAGTTGGTTAGTGTATTACTTATTTTCCTCATTTCCCTCCCTGTCTTTACTGCGTTTGCAGGGGGGGAATCACATTTATATCAAAGTGTAGAGAGGGGGGGTTTAGTTTGGAAAGATGCCACCTAGTAATAAGGTGGCATATATAGATAAGCTAGTTTTTTGGCTCAGACGCTAAATCGTCTTCCTGACGTAAAAAACCAGCGGCTTCCTCATCATCTTTGGTTAAAGCTGGCTGCATAGGCATAGCTCGTGTTTGCTGGTTTAACTGGTGCAGTTGAGATGCATTGCCTAAATCGCGTTCGCTAGTGATAGAGGCAATTGATTCTCGATCTTTCAAAAAGGCAATTACATCTTTTTTGATTGCTTGTAATTGACCTTCATCTTTATGCATTTCCATAATATGTCGAGGATGCTCGAGGTTTTTCATGCCTGTAGCTGCAAAGGTTGTAGAAACAATGCGCGAAACAATCACCCAAGGCGTTATGCTGCTACGTACCAAGGTATTTTCCGAGCGTGTGCTATCATGAATACCGGTACCCGTTGATATTTTTGACTCAGTAAATGTGCCCTCGCACTTGAAGTACACGAGTAAAGATTCAAATTGCATTTCAGCAAAAAATAAATGGGCACTATTGCTCAGAAGTTGAGCAAATGCTTTAACTAATATGCCGATAAGTAATAAATGAACACTTGCCATTAACAGCTCGCTAAACTCAATAATATTTTTATTATTAAAGGCTTGTTCAATACTATTTATATTAGCAGCGTCAATATAGTGGTAAATATTAATAAAAGAGTAAGCAAGCAACACAGTAAAGGTAAGCGCTACAATGTAGAGTAAGTTACCACTAATTAACGCAACTAAACGAGAAAGGTTAAAGTGCTTACCTAAATCCATTGTGTGTAGTTTAGGCTGAATCTCTTGAATCATTTCGCCTTTAAACCCGCCTTTTCCTTCAATTTGCTCTTGTAGTTTAGGATCTAGCTCACGATAAACCCTATTAGGTACTTCTTTATAACGGCGATTAGCCATTACTAAGTTATCAAGATTTATAAAAATCTCATCTGGATGAACAGACTCTTGCCAGTTTTCTCGTAGTTCTGATACTTCAGCGCTTGGTGTCACTTCGTTTAAACGCGCTTTAATCATCACAAAAACAAGTGCACAACTAAGTGCAGCTAAAATAATAATGGCAGTTAAATAGATGCCCGCGTTAAGGTTGGGTAATTGCTCAAGCCAATTGTCTATTTGTTGTTTGCTTATGCGCTGTTCTTGCATTATCCACGACATAGACAGGCCTATAGCAATGGGCAATATAAAGGATAAAGAAATGATTTTAGCAAGAGCACCAGTACCTAAGGCTTCAATATTTCTCTCTGCATTACGTGAAATAGGTTTGCCAGAAGAGCGCCAAGAAAACAGCACATAAAACATTAATATGGCACTATATATTGGAAAAGCTAGTTCGCCAGCTTCACCGGTAAAACCAGACAGTGACACAAAGGCGACCAATGCATAAGCGATAAGAGCAACCAGTGTGCTTATCCATGAGCCAAATAAACGTTGGGCAACATTACGTATTGGGTAGGGTAAAAATAGTAGTTTTGGTACTAAACTATGTAGCAAACGCGATAAAAAGCCATTCGGTTCTTTAAAAGTACTGTTTTTGCGACCAACAAGCATTTCTTCTAATGTTTGCGCAGTGTAGGCTACTTCGTTTTTTTCTTCTTGTGCAGTTGAGATTTGTGACTTACTAAAATTAAACGCCAACGATGTTGGGTGGTTTCTACCTACGAAGTACTTAAGCGTTGCATAAATACCACCCGATAAAGTCCGAATGCCTAGGGCGAGTATTAACATGCCAAATATCATTAAGATCCAACCTGCTGTTGCATCTTCCTTTACAGAGCTAGACGCGATAACAAGCAAGCTGATGCCAACAACAGATTCAATAAGCCCTCTTATTGCTTTTACTTTACCTTCCAGTTTGAAAGGGTTTTTTAGTCCAAGATCGATTGATCCGTAATCAAAAGCCATCAAATGCTCCTTATAAATAGTACATCCTAAAAAGGGAATATCAGCATAGCTACAATAACGCATGCATTAAGACATTATTGCTTAATTTCTGATTATATATCAATAATATTGTTCAGCTTAAGGTTACTTGAATATGATAAGTTAAATCTTTTAAAGGTTGTTATTGCTTAAAAGGGAGTGTAGTAAATAACCTGATATTTCAGCTAATCCATAAAGTGAATGGTTTGACCAAGAGGGAAATTGCATATTTTGGCCGTGAAGGTTGATAGTAAAGGCCGAGAAAAATAATGATATAAGTCTAACAAAAGTCGCTATTTTCGGTTCTAATAGAAAACAGCTGATACGTAAATTTACTTTGTTTTAATAAAGTCTCTTAACCAGTGTTTAGGTTAAGTTATATTGAATAAACAAATGCCAGCTTATTAGCTGGCATTTTTAATAGCTATATAAAGCTAATTATGAAAACACCACTGTTTTATTGCCATTAATAAACAGCTTGTGTTCTGATGCTAGTTGCAGTGCTTTACAAAACACCGTTTTCTCCACATCTTTACCCATTTTAGCCATCATTTCAGCTGTATTCGCATGGGTCACACTCGATACGTCTTGTAAGATAATCGGGCCTTCGTCTAGCTCATTATTAACAAAGTGAGCTGTGGCACCAATAATTTTCACACCACGTTCAAATGCCTGGTGATATGGTTTTGCACCAATAAAAGCAGGTAAAAATGAGTGATGAATATTAATTATTTTACCCTCAAAACGACCCACAAATTCAGGGCTTAAAATACGCATGTATTTAGCTAGGCCAATAATATCAGGGTTATAGCTGGCAATTAAGTCACCGACTTTTTCGTCGTGCTCACTGCGCGTAAGTCCTTCATGAGAAACCACATGAAAAGGAATATTGAACCCTTTCACTAGAGGCTCTAGAGTAGGGTAGTTAGCGATAACGGCGAGTATCTCTATGTTTAGAGCTTGTTCAAATTGCTTTAATAACATGCCGCCCAAGCAATGAGCTTCTTTTGTGGCTAATAGTACCACTTTGGTTTTTTCTTCACCGTGCAGTGCCACTTTTGCGCCAGCTGGTAATACGTCGCGAAGTTGTGACAAAAACTCAGCATGTGGTTCGCCTGTAAGCTCTGTGCGCATAAAAAAGCGTTGTGCATCTTTATCAACAAATTCGTTGTTACGAATAATATTTAAATTATGCTGATTACACAGTCCGGTAATTTTGGCGATTAAGCCTATATCGTCTGCGCATTGGGTGGTTAGTATATAACTCATTTTCCTCATTCTTACCCAGTGGTTAGTTGCTTCATTATTTGTGTTTTAATTTAAAAAGCAAGACCTTTGTGTGATAGCCAATGTTTAATTTTAATTTACGCTAAGATAGCGTTAGTAAGGTTAATTTAGCTTTAAGTAAGTTTAACAAATTGTGTTCTAGTAAGGATTTAAAACAAGGAACTAAATCAGTTGTTTATTACTATATTTATACTATTGTCTAGTTAAAAAGTTGTTTTTAGTGTGCTTTACTAGCATACGAGTATATTAAATTGCGAATTAACTCTGTTTGTGCTTAATTTGTATACAAGTGTGGCGCTATTGTAAGTAATATAAACAATGGAAACTTAGCTGCTAAGCGGCTGAAAAATAAAAAGCTTAATGGCTTATAATGTTAATTGGAGAAATAATGGGTAATTTAAGCTTAAAAAACAAGTTGCTACTGTTGGCTGTTTTACCATTGATAGTATTACTAATCAGTTTTATGGCGGGCTCTTATTATTTAGAGAAGCAGAATCAACAGCAAAACTTTAATGAGTTCAAAACTAAATTAATTGCTGATAAACAAACCTTGCTAAGAACAGAAATAGAAATCGGCTCTAAAGTAGTGCAATACCAATTAGCACAAGGAAATGAACAAGACGCTAAAAATGCGTTGCGAGATTTAACCTTTGGCGAAGATGGTTACTACTTTATTTATGATACCGATGGTATTAGTGTTTTTCATGCATTACTGGGTGATGCAATAGAAGGTCAAAATAAAATAGGGATGACCGACCCAAACGGTAAAAAAATAGTGGTTGGCCTACTTGAACAAGCTCGTAAGGGCGGTGGCTCGTTTACCTATCATTTTCAAAAGCCCAATACCACAGGCTTAGTCGAAAAGATTGGCTATGCAGCCATGATCCCAGGTACTAATTGGATGATTGGAACTGGCACATATATGGATGATATTGAAGCTGAGTTGGTAAAGTATCAAGCAACTATGGAGCGCCATTTAAGTGAAAAAATGACCACTTTGGTTTTAATATCACTTCTGCTTCTTGGTTTAGCAGCAGCCGGTGCGTTGTATGCTTCTAATAATATGCTAAAACCGATTAAACGTATGGTGCAAAGCTTAGATGATATTGCCAAAGGGGAGGGGGATTTAACCCGACGCTTAGAAATAGATACTCATGATGAAATTGGTCAGTTAGGTGAATCTTTCAATGTATTTGTGAGCAAGCTACACAGTATTATTGCCGGTGTGGTTGATGTAACAAGTGACGTTAAAACAGCCTCTTCAGATATTAATACGCAAACATTACTCATAGAAGACAAGTTATTAAAGCATAACCATGAAACCGATTTAGTGGCAACGGCGATTACCGAAATGTCAGCAACCTCGCATGAAGTTGCGCAAAATACCACACAAGTTGCAGTGTCAACGCAGGCGGCAACAAAAGAAGTGGCTAACGCGCAAGATTGTGTGGATGTTTCACTGAGCGAAGTATCAAACTTAATGGGCGAAATTAATCAAGCAGCAGAGCAGGTTAACTCGTTAAGTGAGCAATCTAAAAAAATTAATAGCGTATTGAGTGTAATTGGTGGCATTGCTGAACAAACAAACTTACTGGCATTAAATGCGGCAATTGAAGCGGCACGCGCAGGTGAGCAAGGTCGTGGTTTTGCGGTGGTGGCTGATGAAGTTAGAAGCTTAGCGAGCAGAACCCAAGACAGCACATTAGAAATTAACGAAATGCTAAGCGAGTTACATAATTTAGTAACGGCAGCTGTTGATGCTATGCATGCGAGTCAACAAAGCTGTAATCGTTCAGTTGAGTCTTCTCGCGCTATTTCTGAAAGCTTAGGTGCGGTAACCACGTCCGTGACCACCATTAATGATATGAGTACACAAATTGCTACAGCGGCAACAGAGCAAAGCAGTGTGACAGAAGAAATAAACCGTAACGTGTATGCGATTCAAGAAATAGTTAATGAATTAACACAGTCGAGTAAAACCACTTCTTCAGTAAGTCAGCACCTAGCAGGGCGAGGTGAAAACTTGGGTGACCTAGTAGGACAATTTAAAATATAGCGCGATTTAAAATGCTAACTACGCTAAGCCGTAACATTATTTGTTACGGCTTTTTTATTGGTTGGCGCTGAGTGGGTGATAGCGGCTATAAATATCTAACGACACAGAGATTTTTTAATATTTTTATTCGTCTCTAATGTACACTATTAGCTATTCTTATTAATAAGTGCTTACTTATTACAGTAAATTTATAGTGAAAGACTATTTTAGGGTTTTGAAATGATAGAGTATCCGGTTGATCAGTTACCACAACTCATAAACGACTTATTGCAGTGTGATACCACAGAGCGCAAAAATAAATTACTTATAGATGCTCAGCAAACCTTATCAACCGAACACTTATCTTTGTTGTTTGAAGCTATTCCTAAAGAGCAACGCCTTGAAATTTGGCATTTATTAGATGAAGACACGCAACACGAAATTTTCGTTAACTTAAGTGAAGATAGCTGTTTGTGGTTATTGCAGACTCTAGATGACAGCGACGGTTTTAAATTATTGGACGAAGTTAATGTTGAAGAGCTGCTTGAATTAGAAGAGGTTATTCCACAACGTTTTATTGATTATGCAAAAAAGCAGCTAGATGAAGCACAAACCAAACAATACGAACTGGCGCAACAATATACACCTGAGCAGTTAGGTCACTGGATTGGCTTTGACTTTTTAAAGGTGTCTGACAAGCTCACTGCGGGTGGCGCTAAAAAGCTGCTACATAAAGGGTTACCGCAGTACAGCGAAGTGATTTATTTAGTGAGCCGTAAAGGTAGCTTAATCGGCGAAGTGGCAGTTAATGACCTAATAAAAGCAAATGATAACGAGAGCTTAATGACTCTTGCTAATCATGACTTTACTTCACTGCACGCAGACCATGATTTATATGAAGCCGCCGAGGTGGTTATTCACAGCGAGCAAATGGCCATGCCCGTGGTTAATGCCGATAACAAACTAATAGGGCGTTTAACCATTGCATCGGCTTACGAGTTACGTCAAGAAATTGCTGACGAAGCAGCAGCAAAAGCCGGTGGTTTACGTGAAGACGAAGATTTATTTGCCAGTGTTCGTAAAAGTGCTAAAAACCGTGGTATTTGGTTAGGTATAAACTTAGCAACCGCATTTTTAGCTTCGTGGTTTATAGGCTTATTTGGCGCCACCATAGAACAAGTGGTGGCACTTGCGGTATTAATGCCTGTAGTGGCGTCAATGGGCGGAATAGCGGGTAGTCAAACCTTAACAGTTATAGTGCGCGGTCTTGCGCTTGGTCAGGTTACCGACTCAAACCGTAACGCTCTACTTAAAAAAGAGCTACGTGTAGGGGCGGTAAATGGCTTGGTATGGGCTTTAGTAATTGGTTTGCTAACTTACCTGTGGTTTAACGATATTATGCTTAGTATAACCATTACCGTGGCAATACTGCTGAATTTAGTGGCTGCATCGTTGGCGGGCGTAGTGATCCCGTCTATTTTAGATAAAATGAAAATTGACCCTGCATTATCAGGCTCAGTTATTTTAACCACAGTGACTGATATTGTCGGCTTTGTGACCTTTTTAGGGTTAGGTAGTTTGTTGTTACTTTAGGGTCTGTTGACCTTTCAAGGTTAAATTTGCAGCAGTCTGTTTGGTATTTAGGCAAGGCAGCGCCTATGTAGTGTGGTTATTCCCCATAAATAGGCGATAACGCAGCATCAATGCCAAACAGGCGCTGCCCGAAGGGTTCTGCCTAGGGGCGATTTT
>NZ_PNDI01000085.1:0-7623 GCF_005887465.1 Pseudoalteromonas sp. S1610
ACAGGCGCTGCCCGAAGGGTTCTGCCTAGGGGCGATTTACTCTTTGTTGCTCGGTTTTGACTTAGCCCACTAGGTTACAAACCTCGCGCCGCGATTAAATTGCCCCTAGTTTGAACGAGTTTTAATCCGTAAAGACTAACAGACCCTAGTCAAAATCCACACGTAAAAAAAGCGCCTTAGGCGCTTTTTTTGTTAAATCAATTTATTCGCCATAACTGGCTTCAAAAAAGCTCTCTAGAATAATCACCGCAGACATATTATCTACGTTGCCTTTACCTAAGTTTTTATAACCACCACGTTCAAACAACCGTGCTTTAGCATCAGCGGTAGTTAAGCGCTCATCTTGAGTATGAACCGCTATACCGTAATGATTATGCAAACGATTGGCGAACTTTTTGGCTTTAAAGGTAACCTCTTGTGAGGTGCCATCCATATTAAGCGGTAAGCCAACCACCATTAAGTCAGGTTGCCACTCTTTTACCTGTACAGCAATGTCATCCCAATTAGGGATGCCATCTTGAGCTTTCACCGCCTTTAGGCTGGTGGCGCTGCCTGTCAATTCTTGACCAATTGCAATACCAATGCTCTTAGTACCAAAATCAAATCCCATTACGGTGCGCTCACCTTGCGCTTTTACAGTTTTTTTAGTCATGTTTGTCTTTTATGTTATTAGGCATGTCCAGCTTCGGGGCTTAATTGGCTAACATCAAAACCAAGCATAGAGACTGCCATTTCCCAGCGTTTTTCCACTGGGGTATCAAAAATTATTTTAGGGTCGGCTTTTATAATCAGCCAGCTATTATCAAGTAGCTCTTGTTCTAACTGGCCTTGCTCCCAACCTGAGTAACCTAAGGTAATTATAAATTGCTCGGGTGCTTGAGCGGTAGTTAATGTGGCTAATACATCTTTTGAGGTAGTGATCATAATATCACTACTCAATTTTTGGCTTGCCGAGTACCCAGGTTTTGGTGAATGTAGCACAAAGCCACGATCCGTTTTTACCGGCCCGCCAGCATACACTGTCACTTGCGCGGCATGTTGCGACTTATCGTTATCAATATCAATTTTGTCGAGTAACTCACCTACGGTGACATCAATCGGCTGATTGATAACAAGTCCCATAGCGCCTTCTTCATTGTGTTCACAAATATAAGTGACGGCACGTTTAAAAAAAGGGTCTTGCATTGATGGCATTGCGATTAAAAAGTGATTTTCTAATGACTGCATAAGTTTTACCCTTTTAGTTATTGAATCTTGAGTATGGCATAGTCCCATGTTTTAACACTAAAAATTTATTCGACTTTAAGCGGTGACTATAGAAGCGCCACTGCTTAAAGTTTGTTATGGCTTTAATATTATTTACTAAGCTTTCTCTCTATAGCATCAAATAAAATACCGGTAATAGAAATATCGTAAGCGGCCTCAATTTCTTTAACACAGGTTGGTGCTGTTACGTTAATTTCAGTTAACTTATCGCCAATGATATCTAAGCCAACAAATATTAAGCCTTTTTCTTTCAATGTAGGGGCAACTGCTTGAGCAATTTTAAGATCTGACTCACTAATTGGGCGTGCTTCACCACGTCCGCCGGCGGCTAAGTTACCGCGCGTTTCGCCGTTTTGTGGGATACGCGCTAAACAATAAGGAATAACTTCACCATCAACAACCAATACGCGCTTGTCACCTTGAGTGATCTCTTCAATGTAATTTTGCGCCATCGCAAAGCGACTGCCATGCTCAGTTAAGGTTTCGCATATTACGCCAATATTGGCATCATCTGCTTTTACTCTAAAAATAGAAGCACCACCCATACCATCCAGTGGTTTTAAAATAATATCTTTGTGCTCGGCTAAAAATTCACGGATTTGCTTTTGGCTGCGCGTAACTAACGTATCAGGTGTATGCTCACTAAACCAAGCGGTAAATAGTTTTTCATTGGCGTCACGCAAGCTCTGTGGCTTATTAATAACTAAAGTACCCGCTTGCTCAGCACGTTCTAAAATATAGGTTGCGTAAATATATTCAGTATCAAAAGGCGGATCTTTACGCATTAAAATAACGTCTAAGTCAGCCAGTGCAATGGTGATTTTTTCTTCAAGTTGGTACCACTTTTCTGCGTTATCAAAAACCTGTGCTTTGGCTGCAGTAGCGTAGGCATTGCCTTGACGCAGCGATAAATCATCCATTTCCATGTAGTAAATTTCGTAGCCACGGGTTTGCGCTTGCATCATCATTGCAAAACCGGTGTCTTTTTTAATATTAAATCCACTAATAGGATCTGAAATAATACCTAACTTAATTGCCATGCGCTGTGCCTTAGTTTATGTGTTTTTTACAACTGTAATCTTGATATGTGGGTGCTTTTAGTTATTTCAATTAGCTAAATCGCCAAATTGTAATTGCAGTGCGCTTAAAACGGTTAACGCTGCTGTTTCTGTGCGAAGTACCCGCGGGCCTAAGCGAATATCTACAAATTCTTGTTGCTTTGTTTGTGCTATTTCATCGTCAGTAAATCCACCCTCAGGCCCTACTAAAAAGCGCACGCCGTCATCGGGAACGGTAATGGTTTTAATACTGTGTTCGGCGCGAGGATGCAGAGTTAATTTAATGGCAGCTGTTTGCTGTTCAAGCCAGGTTTTTAAATCAACAGGTGAGTGTACTTTTGGCACAAAGTTGCGCCCAGATTGCTCTGCTGCGGCAATGGCTATTTTTTGCCATTGCTGGTGTTTTTTTTCTAAGCGGTCGCCACTTAGTTTTACGCCGCAGCGCTGGCTAAAAATAGGGGTGATTTCAGTGATCCCTAATTCAACAGACTTTTGAATGGTAAAATCCATTTTGTCACCACGGGATACGCACTGGCCTAAATGAATTTTTAATGGTGATTCAACGTCATGAGGATTAAATTCAAGCGGCATAACAACCACGCTCTTTTTACTCACCTCAATAATTTCACTTAGAAACTCTCCGCCTTCACCATTAAAAATAGAAACCTGCTCGCCCACTTTCATGCGCAACACACGGCCTATATGCCCTGCAGCATCATCGTCAAGGTTTAAAGGAGTATTAAGGGCAATTGGTGATGATTGATAAATATGAGGCACTCGCATGGCAAATCACTTTTTTACATAGAAGTTATATCCCTCTATGGTAAGTAAGCAAAGGCTTGGGTGCAATTATTTATTTTTCATATTCAGGGACTGCAAGCTCTGTTAGTTCTTGTGCGGTTTGGGCTATATCGGTATCACAGGACAAATGATTTGAATGGCACTCTTCATTTATGGGGTTAATGTCATAGCCATGATTGGTTTGACTAATAATATAGCGTTTTTCATGTAATGAATTATAAATAAAGCGCTGTGTATCATCAGCGAGCAAATAATCTGTTTGGTTGAATAATACGCCTTGAACATTGTGGTGTTCGTGAAGGTAGCTGGCCAGTTCTGAAATACTGATTTCGTTCTCAATATCGCAATAGCAATAATCTTTAACGAGTTCATCAAACATCATTTTAACCAGCTTTTGCGTGTTCGCACCGGCTATTATGATGTCCTTTTTAGCAGCATCATTAGTATTTATGTAATATTTTACAAATGCTCGGCTGAACTCGTTATCTATATCGATTAATAGATAACTTCCTGTTTTAATTGCCATATGCCTAAAGTCCCTGTTAATTTACCAAACAATTAAATAGGGACGTTAAGCAACGGCTAAATTTAATGAGTTTGGTACTAAATTGAAAACATACTTATTAATAAATAACCAATAGCACAAAATACAGCAAATTCAATACAGGCAATGCCAATATTATCCTGATGATCGACTTCAAGTGCGGTATCTATATTTGGCATTGAAATAATTTTTATAATATACGTTAAACAGTATAGTAACAGCCACATCACACCGCAATGCATTACCAAAGTAAATAAGTTCTCTACCATTTTACCGTTTTGAAACGCCGCACTCGATAAACCAGCATACGCAGCAAGAGCTAAGCCTATTGATTTACCCGCATAGCGAATACCAATGGAGGTGTTTTCTAAACCAAAGTTACTTTGCAAAGAGGCCCCTTGGTTGGCTTTAGCAAAGCGGTTTTCGCGTATTTTACTGTCTAGGGCAAACATGCCTTGTAAAACAAAAAAGCTTACCGAGGCTATTAATAAATTACTAAAGCCTTGAGTGTGTGTCCACGTATATAAACCCAATACTAAAATGCAGTTGGCAATCAGCATGCCTGAATCAACCAACGCAGCACAAACGTTTTGTTTTAATATAGCTGCTTCTTCATTAAAGCGGCGTAAAATCCATTTACGGTGGATTAAATGTCCCATTTTTATAAACGAAAATAACAGCACAATTAATAAAATGACTTTCAGCGGATTTGATTGAGCGGTGCTAATACTAATTTCATCGAACAAAAATGCCATCGTGGCGATCACGACTGATATTTCAGAAGCAAAACTAATTCCCATTGCAAAGTTATCATGTTGCGCTAATTCTTCTTTAAGTGCTTGTTTTGCTTTTATTTGAGTAATAATTCTTAAACTGATGATAATAATACAAATAACCACAAAACTAATAGCAATCGCAACTAAACTAGTGTTAGATAATGACAAGTATGACATGGTGTTCCTAAATAGATTTACCTTGATAGGTTTTTAACCATTCTAGTATGGTTATTGGTGAGATAAAAGAGGGTATTGATGAGTAACGACACGCAGCTTCCTATTGAATTACAAAAACTGGGTGAAACGCGTTTTGCAACGCTGTATCCCGAACAACAAATCCAGCAGCAAATCGTGCGTTTATTAGCGTTAAGTGATTTTGCTTGGCGCAGTTTAAGCTCTCAACCTTCGCTGTTGTCTTGGTTGCTATGCGAAGTTGAAATTAATAATAGAGAAATTTCAGATCCCTTTGCAACACTTAATATAAATGAAGTAGAAGAGCAGCAGTGTCATCAATTACTGCGCCAATATCGTGAAAAGTACTGGCTAAAAGTCGCTTTTTTAGACTTATGTTGTGAAAACTCAATTGCGGATAGCATTAAATACATTAGTGAACTTGCCAATAAACTGATAGATAGTGCTAATCAATGGGCCTACAATAATGTTGCTAAAACTAATGGTGAACCATTAGATGAAGATAAAAACGCTTTACCATTAATGGTACTAGGCATGGGGAAGTTAGGAGGGCAAGAGCTAAATTACTCATCTGATATAGACCTTATTTTTGCATACCCTCGTAACGTCAAAACTCAAGGCGGTCGTCGCTCGCTTGAAGCATCTGTCTTTTATACCAAAGTTGCTCAAAAACTAATTACAGCCCTGAACCAATGCACCGTGGATGGCCAAGTATTTCGGGTTGATATGCGTTTGCGCCCATTTGGTGAAAGTGGTCCGTTGGTGATGAGCTTTAATGCCATTGAAGACTATTACCAAGAGCAAGGGCGTGATTGGGAGCGCTACGCGATGTTAAAAGGGCGCTTAATTGGCACGCCTAATCGTTATTGGCAGGAGTTTAATACCTTGCTGAGACCTTTTGTTTATCGTCGCTACATTGATTTTTCGGTGATTGAATCGCTTAGAAAAATGAAACTCATGATTGCCCAAGAAGTGCGTCGTAAGCGCTTAACTAATAACATTAAATTAGGTGGTGGCGGCATTCGCGAAGTTGAATTTATTGTTCAAGCATTGCAAATGGTCAGAGGCGGCAGAGAAGCAAATTTACAAACACAATCTTTATTAACTGCATTAGAGCAGTTAACAGTTAGTCAAGTGATTGATGAGCATGAAGCCAGAGGGCTTAAAAATAACTACCTTTATTTACGTAGGGTAGAGCAATACCTACAAATTTTTGATGATCAGCAAACACAAACTCTGCCTGATGATGAGCTAAATCAGCAACGGCTGAATGTATTGTTGATGCAAGGTAATTTTGACTCAGCTATTGAAAAAATAGAACAGGTCATGGCGCAAATTCATAATGAGTTTATTCAGGTAATTGGTGAAGAAACTGAACCACTTGATACTTGTGAAGGCGCGTTTATAAGTACTTGGGATCATGGTGATGTTAGCTTTTTGAATGAACCAAGAGAAGAGTGGCAAACACCATTACATGACTTCAAACAGCGCCTATCTAAAGCCAAAGTGGGCAACCGTGGACGCGATATTCTTGATAAATTAATGCCTGCATTACTAAAACAATTAAACGACTTTAATGCTACTGCCAGTGCGTTTACAACGGTATGCCAAATACTAAATAAAATTATTTCGCGCACCGCTTATTTAGAGCTGTTGTATGAAAACCCAGGAACGTTAAAGCAGTTAGTTTTGCTCTGTTGCCATAGCAAGTGGATTGGAGAGCATATTTCATTGTATCCCATTCTACTCGATGAGCTTATCGACCCTGCAGTGCTGTATAAACCGACCCCATTAACAGCTTATAAAGATGAAATAAGACAGTATTTTTTACGTATTGAACATGACGATCTTGAACAACAAATGGAAGCATTGCGTCAGTTTAAACAAACCCATCAGTTACGGATTGCTGCCGCAGATGCCACTGGCGTAATTGATGTAATGAAAGTAAGCGATCACTTAACTGCACTTGCAGAAGCGATAGTTGATCAGGCTGTTAATATTGCTTGGTATCATTGTATTAAACGTTTTGGCATGCCACCTAATACCGACGATGAACATAAAGGCTTTGCCGTTATTGCGTATGGAAAAACCGGTGGTTTTGAGGTGGGTTATGACTCTGATCTCGATTTAGTTTTTGTGCATAACCATGACGGTACCAGCTATACCAGCGGCGACAAGGCAATTGACTCAAGGCAATTTTATTTAAAGCTAGCACAGCGTTTAATGCATTTATTTAATACTCGTACTGCTTCAGGTATTTTATATGAATTAGATACTCGACTTCGTCCAGAGGGGGCATCAGGGTTATTAGCGATTAACTTAGAGAGTTTTAATCATTACCAACAAACTCAAGCATGGACGTGGGAGCATCAAGCTTTAGTCAGAGCGAGGCTGATTTTGGGGCAAACTGAATTAGTAACGCGTTTTGCACAAATTCGCGCCGAGATATTGTGTCAAAAACGTGATGTTGAGCTGTTAAAAACCGACGTGATTAAAATGCGCGAAAAAATGCGTGGTCATTTAGCTAAAGGTAACGAGCAGCAGTTTGATTTAAAACAAGACGTGGGGGCGATGACCGATATTGAGTTTATCACCCAATATTTAGTATTAAAGTACGCTCATGAATTTACCCATTTATGCGACTATTCTGACAATGTCAGAATTTTAACGGACGCAGCTAAAATTGGTTGCATTACAGACACACAAAAACAGCAACTTATTAAAGCCTATATAGATTATCGCTCACGCTATCATGTGTTGAGCTTAGATCAGCAGGGTCGCTGCGTAAAACGTGAAGATTTTAGTGAAGATATTAAAAATGTCACGTCGATATGGCAGGCTATTTTTGAATTAAATTGAATAAATACATAGGCGCTCGATTATTATTGAGCGCCTATAAAGCCAAGGGTCTGTTGAACTTTGCGGATTGATATTTGTTCAAACTAGGGGCAATTTAATCGCGGCGCGAGGTTTGTAACCTAGTGGG
>NZ_PNDI01000086.1:0-11230 GCF_005887465.1 Pseudoalteromonas sp. S1610
GGCGTACATGGATGTAGTCAGGGGGGGCGCCGGAGGCGGACGCGTTGCTCGGTTTTGACTTAGCCCACTAGGTTACAAACCTCGCGCCGCGATTAAATCGCCCCTAGTTTGAACAAATATTAATCCGCAAAGACCAACAGACCCTAGGTGATCATAAAAATTATTGGTACGTATAAATTTGCAAATCGTTGAGCTGGAGAGTATAAATTTTAAACATCCTGCTTTATTTATAATTTTGGAGTTGCAATGCATATATTTTTTACTGGCGCCACAGGCTTAATTGGTAGGCACCTTTGCCCTTTCTTGTTGCACCACCACGATGTTACTGTACTGAGCAGAAACCCAACCAAAGCAAAAGTATTGTTAGGGCACCAGATAAATGCAGTTGATAGCCTTGAAAATGTTGATTTTAATACCGTTGACGTTGTTATTAACTTAGCCGGTGAGCCTATTGTAAATAAACGTTGGAGCGACAAACAAAAGGCAGTCATTCGCGATAGCCGAATCATTGTTACGCAAGCGATTAGTGATGCTATTAAGCAGTGCCATACCCCACCACATACCTTTATATCTGGCAGTGCAATTGGTTATTATGGTCGACAAGGCGACACTCTGGTTGATGAAAACAATACAGAGCCTCATGATGAATTTAGCCACCAACTGTGCAAAGATTGGGAGCAAGCAGCTTTACAGGCTGAGTCTGACGAAACTCGAGTGTGCTTATTACGTACCGGTATTGTATTGGCTAAAAAAGGCGGCGCGCTTGGTAAAATGTTACCAGCATTTAAGCTTTGCGTAGGTGGTCCAATTGGCAATGGTGAGCAAGGTATGTCGTGGATCCATATAGATGACATGGTTCAGCTCATTTTATTTTTAATTCGCAATAAAGAAGTATCAGGAGCTGTTAATGCCACAGCTCCTGAGCCCCTAAGCAATAAGCAGTTTAGCCAATCACTCGCAAAAGCATTGTCACGCCCTGCGTTTATGCCTATGCCTGCTGGGGTGCTTAATATATTAATGGGTGAAATGGCCGACTTACTTACTACCGGCCAGTATGTGGTACCTAAAAAAGCATTAGACCATAACTATCGTTTTCACTTTACTAAAATTGACGCTGCATTAGAAAGTTTAGTCTAGCTACTGGCCTTAACGGATTAAGTTTGTAGTAGGGGGTAAAAGTTAATACTTTTTACCCTCTTGCTATTTTTGTGTTACTACCTAATACTTATAGCTGTATAAACGCCTTCAACTAGCTAAAAGAGCCCCTTAAACATGCTTCATTTACCTACATTAATTAGCCTCTGTTTTATTCTTAACTTGTTTATTGCTGTGTTCTTTTTTTCTGTTTATAGATACAAAAAACAACCTTGCTATTTATTTTTTGCTACCGCCTGTTGCTCGTTTATTACCGCAATAGCACTAATTGGTTTAAGAGATTTTATTGAGTTTCCATTATTAACCCACTTTTTTGCTTACGTTTTTATTATTTTAAGTCCACTACTCGTTATTTTAGGGTTAATACCACAAAGCCAAGCACCCGCGATAAAATTAACACCTTTATACTATGCTTGTGCCATGTGCTGTACGCTTTTACTTGCAGTGTACCTTATAGATGCAGGGCAAATTATTACCAGCATTATTACTGCTGTATTATTTAGTTACGCTGCGTATTTAATGATTAAAACTCCAAGTGTTGCAGTAGTCCAACAACGCTTACTCGTTGCCTGTTTTACAATCCACAGTGTGGTGATGCTGTTGCAAGTTGTACTCCTTGTTTTGCTCTACTCAAGCCAAATCAGTCAAGCAAGCTTAGCTTTTGGATTACAGCTGTTATTGGTAACGCATTTATTTTTAACTACCGCTACTGCGCTAATTTTACCGTTTATTAAGTTTGCTAATGCTGAGTCTAGACTGATCAATCTAGCGAATCACGATCCGTTAACGCAGCTTTTAAACAGGCGTGGATTTTTCCGTTTATGTAAAAAAATAACTAAAACCGCGCCTCTTAACAGCAGAGTATCGTTGATCATGCTCGATATAGACCTATTTAAACAAGTGAACGACCAATACGGTCATGAAACCGGGGATGAAGCGATAAAGTGGATTGCACAACATATTAACGAATTGTTTTTTGAGCTTGGAGTTACTGCTCGGATTGGTGGAGAAGAGTTTGCTATTTTTCTTAATCAACAGAACTTAGCGCAAGCTAGGCTGTTAGCTCAAAAGCTTTGCAGTAGTATTAATGAATACCCGTTTTATTTTAATGGTAATAGCATTGCACTGTCTGTAAGTGCTGGAATAAGTAGCATGTTAGTGCGCGAGCTAAATATGCAAGCACTGTTGTTACAAGCCGACAAACGCCTTTATCTTGCCAAAGAAACAGGCCGAAATAAAGTGGTCACCCATGATGAAAAAAGCTTATTAACCAAAGCTCCCACTGCCATCATTTAATTTAGCCATAAAAAAACGGCATCATAGTTGATGCCGCTTGATACGTTTACAAATTATATAATTACTTACTTATCCAAGGCGTTACTTTAACAACCTCGTTAATATCAGCTAATACGGTTGTATTTTCTTCCCAGCTATCGGTTACTTCAAAATAACACACTGACTTTTCGCACGTTATGCGCTCATCATCAAATTGCTTAGGAGTTTTAAAGGTAACAACCACGCCTTTTTGTTCAGGTAATAAAAACCACATTAGTTTGCTAACAAAAAAGCCAGATAGGTCTGTTAATAGCTCTTCAAGCTCATTATTAATAACCAATAACGATTGCTTTGATAACGCCAGTCCATCTAGTTCCTTAGCTTCTATTTGTAGCTTTAACTGACAGTCGTGAACCGGGTTTTTTGGCTGAACTACAATCACCGCTTTGTCGGTATCTAGCTGTTTATCGAACGGTAATAGCAATTGCGCTTTGTCGGTATAATTAAGCGGGTACTCATTTTTTTCAGTTAAAATAGTACCGTTTTTAATACTACAAACTTCGTTAGTACCAATATCGCTAATATAAAAGTTTACGCGGGCGTACTGAAAGTCCCCTTTGTTTACCACTTTTAAACGGTCGTAAAAACCGTCATACGACATCACAAATTCTTTAGCAACGGCACTACTAGCTGCTACTGCTAAAAAGCTGGCTGTAACTAATTTTAATAACGGCTTATTCATTAAAGTACGCTCGGTTTTGATTAATCATGGTATTAAGCTCTTCAATGTACGCTTCACCACGTTCAGAGTAAGACATTAAACCATACGTTAATTTAGTCGCTAAAATTGGTTTTTGTTGTGCGCGTAAGTCTTCGCGGATAGTACGTAGCTCTTTGTAAGCATTGTGGGTATTAATATTTTTAAAATAAGAGCTTACTGCTGCACGTACCGATTTGAATGCAGCCACTTCATGCTCGGCTTCACTATTACGTCTTCTTGGTACCATGCCACAGCCTTTTTTGTAGCACCATTGGCCAAAAAAGTTTAAGCCGATTCGTGCAAAACGTGAAGTGCCCCATGCAGACTCATTGGCTGCCTGCATTAAGGCCATCTCTTTAGGAATGATGTCTACTCGGCGCAGTGCTTGGCTTAAGGTGATGGTATCTAACGTTTCAGGTAATCCGTACGACTTAAGTATTTTTTTTATGTCGCCCGCTTGTTTTTTACTAAGCGGTTCACTGTGCTCTATCATCATGCGTGCAATTTCAAGGTTTGCACGTTGCTGTAAAATCTTTTTGTTTTCGGCTTCTACATGAGGCTTAATAAAGTTAAAAAACGCATGTTTTTTCTCTTTCACATCAGTGAATTCTGAGAACTTTGGCAACTTAACGTTGTGCAATGGTTTTTCTTTTTTCTTCTCTTTTTTAATGTCGTTAGAGCTGGTTTGCTCGTCTGATACTAGTTCATCAGCATCAATAAACGGAAGGGTCAACGCCCAAATAACAACGGCGGCTAACAACAACTGAAAAATAGTTTTTAACATGTATTATCTCAATTTAACTCTAAGTTATGTATGGTGTAGTCACATACATACGAAACATCATTATACCTAAGCCACTTTATAAACGCGAATACTGAACAACCGAATAAAATTCATACACCTATTGCTTACAATTTATAATATACTAAGTGCTAAAGCCGAAGACGAATTGATAGGTTGAGACATGGATAAACAGTGGCAAAATAGAATAATTGAACAATATAAGCACCGCCCTAACGATAACCGCTCTCCTTGGCAAATCGACCGCTCACGAATCATTCATGCTGCTGCATTTAGGCGCCTTCAAGCTAAAACCCAAATAATGGGTATTGGCTTAAACGACTTTTACCGTACACGCCTTACCCATTCATTAGAAGTCTCGCAAATAGGCACCGGCATATTACGCCATTTAAAGGTCCAACATCCAAGCTTTGAACATTTTCCATCTACTGGATTGCTCGAAACCTTATGTTTAGCCCACGATATAGGCCATCCACCGTTTGGGCATGGTGGCGAAATTGCACTTAACTATATGATGCGTGATCATGGTGGTTTTGAGGGTAACGCACAAACACTGCGCATTGTGGCAAAGCTAGAGCCCTATAGTAACGGCTACGGCATGAACTTAACTAGACGCACCTTGTTAGGATTTATTAAGTACCCAGCTTTTATTGATAACCTTTGGCATAACATCCCACAAGAAAATAAACAGCGTGCGTTTATAAAAGCCGATGACTGGCGACCAGCCAAAGGTATTTACAATGACGATGCCGCGATATTTAATTGGATTATTGAGCCTCTTAGCGCAAGTGATAAAGCGTTATTATCTAGCCAAGAACACGCAGATGCTTATCGCGCTAAAACCCTTTATAAATCACTCGACAGTGCCATTATGGAACTGGCTGATGACATTGCTTATGCCGTTCACGACCTTGAAGATGCCATAGCGACGGATGTGCTCAGTTTAGACGATTGGCTAACCCATGCATTGCCGCATTTACAAGCACTTGACTATGACTGGTTAAACACTTTGCTGGAGTCACTCTCCAAGCGGTTATTTTCAAAGTATGAACATGAGCGAAAAGACGCCATAGGCGAACTGGTGAATACCTTTATTATTCATATTCATTTAGATACCCAAAACGATGAATTTGAGTGCCCTATTTTAAAGCACACCGCAAAATTAGATCAGCAATACGAAAATGTGCTACAGATCCTCAAACACTTTGTATTTCAGCGTTTAATACGCGACCCACAAATGCAGCAAATAGAATTTAAAGGGCAAAACCTACTCATAGAATTATTTACTGCGTTTGCCAGCGATCCGCTGCGCTTATTACCCGAAACCACGCAGGCACTGTACCTTGAAGCTGAAAAACACAATCAAGGTATGCGTATTATTTGTGACTATTTAAGCGGTATGAGCGACGAATACGCTTATAAAACCTATCAACGGTTGTTCTCCCCCATACAATAAGTTAGCTAATCTGAACTCAGGTTAGTCAACATAAAAAAGCCGAGTCACTTACGTAACTCGGCTTTTCGTTAGTTTATAAAATCACTACAGTGATTTAATGCCCATGTTGTAAAGCGTAAAACCGTACATATCGGCATAAAGGTCAATAATTTTACTGGTTGGTGTACCGGCACCATGGCCTGCATTGGTTTCAATACGAATAAGTGTAGGATTTGTACCTGCTTGATTCGCTTGAAGCTCAGCTGCAAATTTAAATGAATGCGACGGTACAACGCGGTCATCATGATCGCCTGTAGTGATCATGGTCGCCGGATATTCAACCCCTGCTTTTACATTATGAATTGGCGAGTAGCCTTTTAAGTAATCAAACATTTCTTTACTTTGGTCGCTAGTTCCGTAATCGTATGCCCAACCAGCGCCAGCTGTAAATGTATGATAACGAAGCATATCCAATACGCCTACCGCAGGTAACGCAACTTGAAACAAGTCAGGTCGCTGGGTCATTACAGCACCCACTAATAACCCACCGTTTGAACCACCACGCAGTGCTAAGCGCTTTTTAGAGGTGTATTTTTTATCTTGTAAGTATTCAGCTGCAGCAATAAAGTCGTCAAATACGTTTTGCTTTTGCAATTGTGTACCTGCTTTATGCCACTCTTTACCGTATTCACCACCACCACGAATATTAGCAACTGCGTATACGCCGCCTTGCTCAAGCCAAGCTGCTGTTGTAGAGCTAAAGCGAGGTGTTAAGCTTATATTAAAGCCACCATAGCCATATAAAATAGTTGGGTTGCTGCCATCTAATTTAATATCACTTTTATAAGTGATGATCATCGGTACTTTAGTGCCATCTTTAGAGGTATAAAATACTTGCTCAGAGGTATAGTTATCGCTATTAAAATCTATCCCTGACTTACGGTATACTTTTGACTCACCGCTTTGCACGTCAAAGCTGTAAGTCGTACCTGGCGTTTTGTAGTTAGTAAACGAGTAATAAAGCGTAGTTTGCTCTTTTTTACCGCCAAAACCACCCGCTGTACCGACGCCTGGTAAACTAATATCACGGATCAACTCACCTTGTTTGTTGTACTGCTTCACTTTAGAAATAGCATCAACCATGTAGTTGGCAAAAAACGTATTTCCTCCAAGGGTTACATTAAGTACATTTTCAGTCTCTGGGATAAAATCTTGCCAATTTTCAGGCTGTGGATTGCTTGCATCAACCGTCACTACTTTTTTATTTGGTGCATTTAAGTTAGTAACCAAAAATAGCTTGCTGCCTTCGTTGTCAATTACGCTGGTATCAGAGTCGGTGTTACCCACTACGGTCACAAATTCGCTATCTGGCTTGGTTAAATCTTTAATAAATAACTTATTACCAGAGGTTGATACGCTGGCACTAATAAACAAGAAACGACCATCTTTGGTTGCTTTAGCGCCCACATAGCGGTGTTTTTGTTCTGCTGTATTGCCAAATACTAAAGTATCTTCGCCTTGATCTTGACCTAACTTATGGTAATACACTTTATGTTGATCAGTTTTTGCAGAAAGCTCACTGCCCTCTGGCTTATCGTAGCTTGAATAGTAAAAACCGTCATTTGCTAGCCAGCTAACGCCACTAAATTTAACATCAACTAGTGCTTGTTCTACCTGCTCTTTGGTCTCGGTGTCTATAACAATGATTTTACGCCAATCACTACCACCTTCTGAAATTTGGTACGCTAACAATGAACCATCTTCTGAAAATGATAAACCCGACATTGAAGTGGTGCCATCTTCACTAAAAGTATTAGGATCTAAGAACACTTCAGCTTCATCGCCGTCTTTGCTGCGGTATAAAACGTACTGGTTTTGCAGGCCATTATTTTTATAAAAATAAGTGTAATCACCTTCAGTAAACGGGGCGCTGATTTTTTCGTAGTTCATGAGTTTTTCAAGGCGCTGTTTGAGTGTGTCTCTGTAAGGCACTTGCTCTAAATACGAAAAGGTAAGCTTGTTTTGAGTTTTAACCCATTGAGCCGTTTCATCACTCATATCATCTTCTAACCAGCGATACGGATCAGCCACGGTTTCACCAAAGTAAGTGTCAACCACAGTGCCTTTTTTAGTTTCAGGGTAATCTAGTGAGTTAACTGCTTTCATAGCTGTTTTTACTTCATTTTGAGTAGTGTTTTCTGCAGGTTGTGAACAACCCGCAAGTGCGACTACAACCGCACAGGTCAGTGTTTTTTTAAGCATTGCTTTACCATTATTTTTTTATAGTCAGCCTAAGTTATTAACTTTCTGTTTGTTTGTCTATCAACTTGCGGTAAACGTCATTTATTGCTGTTAACCTGCGCTAAATTGCGCTTAAATAAATGAATAACTTTTAAACACTAACAGGTTGAGTAATGACAGAAACTGAATCTTTTACCAGCTTTAAACGCTTTTACCCTTACTATCTAAAAGAGCATCGTAATAAAACTTGTCGCAGGCTGCATTTTATTGGCAGTAGTTTAGTGTTGCTTTTGACCGGCTATGCGCTTATTAGCTCACAATTCGTATTGTTATGGTTATTACCGGTGATTGGTTATGGCTTTGCATGGGTTGGGCATTTCTTTTTTGAAAAAAACCGCCCCGCCACATTTAAGCACCCGTTATACAGTTTATGGGGTGATTGGGTCATGTTTAAAGATATACTGATTGGCAAAATTAAATGGTAAATGGCTACTTACGCTTCGGTATCACAAACACCTCATCTTACTCGCTGTAAATAAAATGTAGATCGAATGTAATTCAATTGACCTCGATTGTAGAAATGGTCTACCTTGACAACAGTAATTTCAATTAGTTCATTAATTTAAAAAGATTAAATTGAAACCACCTGTAGAGCATCGAATGAGGGAAATTAGTTATGCAACTTACACCGCTATTTACAGCAAAAAAAACCATCACTTTAAGTATCGCCGCTGCACTTGTTGGCTCATGGACGGTTAATGCCGCTGAGCAAGAGACTCAGGCGCAAGAAAACATTGAACAAATTAGTGTTATTGGCTCTCGCCGACTAGGCCGCACAGTTGAAGATAGCCCAGTGCCTATTGATATTATCAGTAATGATGCCTTAAAAAGTTCAGGGCAAACAGAAACCAATGCATTATTAAGTACGTTATTACCAAGTTTTAATTTCCCCCAACCATCAATTACCGATGGCAGCGACCACGTACGCCCAGCTCAACTGCGTGGCTTAGCCCCTGATCACACCTTGGTACTCGTAAATGGTAAACGTCGCCACAGTAACGCGCTACTAAATTTAAACGGCTCAACGGGTCGTGGCTCGTCATCAGTTGATTTAAACGCTATTCCTGCAAACGCGATTGAACGCATTGAAGTATTACGCGACGGCGCCGCAGCTCAATATGGCTCAGACGCTATTGCCGGGGTGATTAATATCGTCCTTAAAAGCAATAGCAGTGGCGGTAGTTTGGGTGCCGTTTATGGTGCAAATATTACCGATATGGACGGTGTCGCGCAGTTACAGTCGGTTTCTGAGAACGCAAATGGTGACTTAGCTTTTACTGAGGGCAGCGACCGCTCGCTTACCGACGGCCAAACCTTAACTCTGCAAGGTAATATGGGGTTTGAATTAGGCGATAACGGCTTTTTGAGTATTTCTAGTGAATATCGCGATCGCAGCTCTACCAACCGCTCTGATTATGATCAACGCGAAAACTACGCTCGTTTACCTGATGGCTCTCTCGACCCGCGCGAATTCACATGGGATCGTTACAACCATAACTTTGGCAACGGCACTGTTGAAGACTTTGCGCTGTTTTACAATGCCGGTTATCAATTAACTAACGATGCTGAGCTCTACTCGTTTGGCTCTTACAGCAAGCGTGAAGGCGAAGGCGGTGGTTTTTATCGTCGCGCCCAAGACAGCCGTAACGTTACAGAAATATATCCTGATGGCTTTTTGCCGGTGATCACCTCAGACATTGATGACTTTTCATTGGCTTTAGGTGTGAAAGGCTTTGCTAATGAATGGAACTACGATGCTTCTGCTGTATACGGCCAAGATGCCTTTAACTTTGGTGTTATTAATAGTTTAAACACTTCATATGGGCCAAGTAGCCAAACTAGTTTTGATGCAGGCACGCTAACTTACGATCAGCTGACTATTAATCTTGATTTTAGCCGTGAGATTGATGCTGACTTTTTAGCCAGCGGAATTAACGTGGCAGTGGGCGCTGAGTATCGCCGCGAAGGGTATGAAATTCAAGCAGGTGAAGAAGCCTCTTATGCGCGTGGTAATTTTGGCCCAGGTGGTGCCGTGACCGATCCGGTTAATGGCCCATTCGGCTCTGCAGGTTCACAAGTGTTCCCGGGGTTCACACCTGAATCTGCGGGTGACAACAGCCGCCACAATGTTAGCCTTTACGTTGACTTAGAAGCCTTTATTACAGATAACTGGAATGTTGCCGTAGCCGCGCGTTACGAAGACTACTCTGATTTTGGCGACACGCTTAATGGTAAAATTGCCACCCGCTATACACTTACAGAAGACTTAGCACTACGCGGCTCTGTATCAACCGGCTTTAGAGCGCCCTCTTTACAACAGCAATACTTTACCTCGGTAGCGACTGTATTTGTAGATGGCGAACCTACACAAACAGGTACCTTTGCGCCAAGCAGCGATGTTGCCGTTGCATTGGGTTCACCAGGTTTAGACGCAGAAGAAGCTACTAACTACGGGGTAGGCTTTACGTGGTCAACCGACTTCAACTTCAGCTTATCGGTGGATTACTACCAAATATTAATTGATGACCGTATTGTGTTATCAAATAACTTATCGGGCGCAGGCGTTGCAAGCTTACTTGAGGGCACCGGCGCTAACCAAGGTCGATTTTTCTTAAACGCGATCGATAGCAAAACCCGTGGCGTTGACGTCGTCGCTTCTTATAATTTAATCACCGACAATTACGGTGATGTAGCGTTTAATTTAGGTTACAACTACGGTAAAAACCAAGTCACCGATATTATTGACCCACCAGCACAATTACAAAGTGTTGGGGTTGAGCAAGATAATTTGTTCTCGGGTAACGAGCTACGTCGTTTTGAAGTGAGCACGCCGCGCAATAAATACAACCTTAGCGCAACATGGACACTTAACGAATGGCGCACCACACTTCGCAGCACTCGCTACGGTGAAACACAAGACCCGTCTGAAAATCCAGAGCGTAACGAAGTGTTAGAACCTAAATGGATCACCGATTTAGATGTTGCCTATGCACTTAATAATAACCTTACTCTGAGCTTAGGCGCTAATAATGTGTTTGATGTATACCCAGATCCAACTCGTGAGCTGGTGAGCGATGTAACCACTTTCTCTCGCTTGTTCTCGTACTCGGGCTTTTCACCATTTGGTTTTAATGGCCGTTATGTATACGGCAAAATTGAAATGAAGTTTTAAGCTGTAGCTTAAACCAAAAAGCCACACTAAATAGTGTGGCTTTTTTTATAGATTAGGGTCTGTTGATCTTTCAAGGTTAAATTTGCAGCAGTCTGTTTGGTATTTAGGCAAGGCAGAGCCTATGTGGTGTGGTTATTCCCCATAAATAGGCGATAACGCAGCATCAATGCCAAACAGGCGCTGCCCGAAGGGTTCTGCCTAGGGGCGATTTACTCTTTGTTGCTCGGTTTTTACTTAGCCCACTAGGTTACAAACCTCGCGCCGCGATTAAACCGCCCCTAGTTTGAACAAATTTTAATCCGCAAAGGTCAACAGACCCTAGAACCCGAT